>JBFWPS010000064.1:0-9611 GCA_050249855.1 Gammaproteobacteria bacterium | reverse complement strand
ACGATGACGGGTCTATGATAACGATCTTTAATTCTGCCTGCTAATATGCCTATAACACCTTGGTGCCAATTTTCGTCAAACAAACAAAGACCTGCGGGTAATTTTTTATTTTCCAAATGAAGTTTATTAAGTTCTTGCATGGCTTGATGTTGCATATCAGCTTCAATATAGCGTCGCTCTTGATTTAATTCATCTAAGATCTTTGCTATATCTAATGCATTTGCAAAATCATTGCTTAGTAAACATTGAATACCTAAAGTCATATCATCTAAACGACCTGCTGCATTCAAACGCGGTGCTATTGCAAAAGCCAAGTCACTAGCAGCTAATCGTTTTTGTTCGCGATTAGCTATCGTTAATAATGCTTTTATGCCTGGTCTACAATTTCCCTGACGAATTCTCATTAAACCTTGATGTACTAATATGCGATTGTTTCTATCCAATGAAACCACATCTGCGATAGTACCTAGAGCCACCAAATCTAATAAATCAGCCATATTAGGCTCTGCAACGGCTTTTTCAAGAAACCAATTTTTTTCTCTTAAGTAACTTCGCAAAGCAAGCATCACATAAAAAATAACACCTACACCAGCAATGCATTTACTTGAAAACGCACAACCTTTTTGATTGGGATTAATAATAACCTCTGCGTCTGGTATTGCTTGTCCTGGTAAATGATGATCGGTAATCAACACTTTAATATTATGCCTATGTGCTTCTTCAACTCCCGCTATGCTTGATATACCATTATCAACCGTAATCAACAAATCAGGTTTTAATTTCACTGCAACTTTAACAATTTCTGGTGTTAATCCATAACCATATTCAAATCGATTTGGAACTAAAAATTCTACGTTTTTCACCCCAAATGATTTTAATGCACTAACCGCAACAGCAGTACTGGTTGCACCATCTGCATCAAAATCACCAACAATAAGAATTTTTTTATTTTCTATCATTACTTGATATAACAATGTTATTGCTTTATCAATATTTAGCATTCCGTTATAAGGCAATAATCCTGACAGTCCCTTTTCTAAATCATCCATATTAGTAACACCACGATTAGCATAAACCTGCTGTAAAATTGGATGTAAGTTTTTTAAATTTTCTGGCAGATGATTCTTTTTTCTTTGAACGATTTTTGTGTGCGTCATATTTGTGACCTAGCGTTTGATGTTTAAGCTCATTGAGCGTAGGTTAGCGATTTGAAAAGAGGCGACTAGCGCCATGGACGGACGCGGGATGGTACAGGGACGTACCATGGAGCCGATTTTCAAATCGCTAACCTATGCTCAATGAGAATGACTGTTCAAAATTTTGAGTTCTTTGAATTCTCAATCAAACCACATTATAATGTCCTTTCTATCAAACATACTAGGGATTTTTCTACATGCGTATTGACTTAGACCCAGGAGATGATTCATCTATACAAATTAATGCCTATGAAAATCAGAGAATACAAATTGATTCAGAGTGGTATGAACAAAATATTATGATTTATGGGAAAAAAGTTACATCATGGCCTGTTGAATCACTTGATAAACTAACCGAGTCGGATCTTTCTGAACTCATTGCGTCCAAACCTGAAATTATTCTATTTGGCACTGGGGATCAACTTATTTTATTGAATCAAAAACTACAATATATTTTGTTATCCAATGACATTGGTGTGGAATTTATGACGACCCAGGCAGCTTGCAGAACTTATAACATTCTAGCATCAGAAGGTAGACGTGTTTTAGCTTGCTTGGTTTTAGCTTGAACCATCTTCCTAGACTATCATAATAGCTATTATAGTAATCTAGTCAAAACTCAAGTGTCCCATCAATATTTCCCTTTTTAGTTAGCCTCTCTTATGCTATACTTACAATTGTTATATCGTTATAAAAAAGGTAAGTACAATGAACACAATGACACTATCAAGTAAATTTCAAATTGGAATTCCTAAAAAAATCCGTGAAGAAATGCATTTAAAGGCTGGTCAAAAATTCACCTTCATTACTAAAGGTAATATATTGCATCTCGTTCCACAACAAAATATAGCCGATTTTAAAGGGATTTTATCAGGTACTGATACCCAAAATATTCGAGATCGTAAGGATCGAGTATGAAATATGTTGTTGATACCTGTGGTTGGATTGAATGGCTTACGGAAGGAAAACTATGTTCTGAATTTTATAAATATCTAAAACATCCACAACATTTATTAATACCAACCATTGTTCAATATGAATTATATAAATGGATCACTAAAAATCGTGATGAAAACCTTGCATTACAAATTATTGCTGTTACAGAACAATCTGAAGTAATTTCTCTTGATCAAACACACACATTACTCGCTGCAGATGTAGCTTTATCAAGAAGGCTAGCCATGGCAGACGCAATCGTTTATGCAACTGCCCTGCAATCCAACGCTACATTAGTCACATGTGATAGTCACTTTTCAGAACTACCTAAAATTCTTTACATTAAAAAATAATCTTTTTTAACGTTTTCTGATGCACACATGCCTTCTTTTACTTCAAAACAATTATAAAAATTCTCACTTACTATTATATCCAGGTAACTTAATATAATGATATCCTCTGTTAGTATCCATGTATCATGCGTTCTTTTATGCCAACCATAGGCACCAATGTCATAACGTGAATCTAGTAAGAAGGCGATTGTTACTCTATGCCCTTATGCAAGTTTATTCTTCAAATCAGCAAACACTTGCTCAGGATCTGTGTCATGAGATGACCAATCATCTATAGTTAAAATTGGCTTAACTGAAATTAATTTCATAATATCTATATGATGTCGTAAAAAATCGCTGTCCGACATGCTTTTCATTTTTGGCATACTATAGGTTGGATACTCATAATCACCACTACAACCTGAAGTTCTTTGATAATCTTTAGAAATAACGCCATATTTTTTAATTTTGCCATAAAGAATGTCTGGTGTACTCCCGTCCCAACCACTTGGAAAATCTTTATTTTTTTGAATGTAAATACATCCCCAGTTTTAAGTTACATAACTGACTAATATAATCGCCCTGTGCATATCCCGCATCCAAAGCAGCAGTTATCGCGAAAGTTGCGCAAGTACCCCATTGACCTTGATCTAAAACGGGAACATGATTCATTGCCAATTCAACTTTGCCTGGCAAAGAACTTGTATTAATTAAACTTTGTTTTACAGCCGTATCCTTTTTTTGCTTATCCTTAGGTATAATTTTTGCGATATATTGCTGAGCTGCAGGTGATAATTTAACTTTTAAAAGCTTAATAGTTTTCTTATCGTTACTTACTAAATTTTCTCTTTTATCAAGTCCATCTTCATTAATAGGTAATTGAATTTCTTTTTCGCCAATAATCGTTAGGTTTTTTCAGCCGCATGACCGTAACTCAATAATGATAGTCCAACTATCACTTTACTTTTGAACATGCTATACCTCACGTAGAATCACTTTTTCTAACCCCATGGAATTAAAACTTATTTTTTATTTTGATAGTATGAAATTCCGTATTTAAAAGTACTACTGTATTAAATACGGTATCGAAAAAAATATTATATAGAAGTAGTTCAATTTATATTATTTTGGAAATACTTTTGCGATGGTGACAGAATTCTCTGCTACTTTCATAATTTCGATAGGATAACCTGATAGTCGCAAACAAATCCCAGGCTGAGGAATCATTTCAAGATATTCTAAAATCAAACCATTCAATGTTTTAGGACCTGCTATATCAAAATCCCAGTCCATTAAACGATTTAAATCACGTATATTCATACTGCCTGATATTAAATAAGAACCATCAGGTTGTCGCTGTATGCCTTTGTAAGTCGTTGTAATGTTTGTGGTAAATTCACCTACTATTTCTTCTAACATATCAGCCAATGTTATTAAACCTAAAACATCGCCATACTCATCAACCACCACACCAACGCGTCGTTTATTTGTTCTGAAGTGAATAAGCTGCGTTGTAAGTTTCGCACCTTCTGGAACAAAATAAACTTCTTCACAAGCAGATAACAAAGTTTCTTTTGTTAATTTATTTTCTGCAACTAGATTTAATGCCATGCGTACATTTAAAATGCCTTTGATATTATTAATATCTTCATCATAAACGGGCAATCGATTGTGAGAACTAATACTTAATTGTTTGAGTATACTATCCCATTCATCTTCTAGATCAATACCTACAATATCACTACGAGGGATTAAAATATCACTCACGGTTATTTTTTCTAAGCCAAGTATTGCGAGCAACATATCTTGATGTGTGTCAGGAATATTTTCTCCCGCTTCTTCAAGTAATGTAGAAAACTCTTCACTGGTTAATTGCTCTACGGCATGTTTACGTACTTTAATTCGAAATAAGCGCAATATATTATTTACGATGAAATTACCAATCCAAACGATGGGGTATAATATTTTTAGTAAAACTTCCAGTGGCCAGGCAGACATAAAAGCAATACGTTGTGATAAAGTAGCTGCAAGCGTTTTAGGCCCCATTTCCGCAAAAATTAATATGATGAATGTTAAAACTGCCGCGCCAATTGCAACACCCACTGGACCATACAAACGTTCAGCAATAATGGTTGCCACAGCAGAAGCTAGAATAGTACAAAAGGTATTTCCAATTAAAATCACGCCTAATAATTTATCTGGCCATTCCAATAGTTTATTTACAAGGATAGCCGTACGGTTTTTTGCACGCACTAAATGACGCAGACGATAACGATTAATTGCCATCATTGCTGTTTCAGAGGCCGAAAAAAATCCTGAAACAATAATTAAAATAATCAATGCAACTAATAATGAAAAAATGCTAATTTGTTCCAAATGGTTTTTTCCTTAAAATAATCAATTAAATAAAAGCAGTGCAAAGTATGACAATAATAATACTATAAAACCTGCAAAGGTCCAATAAACTGCTCGCAACCCTCTCCAGCCAAAATGGGTTCGCCCAAAAACTAAAACACCAAAAACAAACCAAGCAAACAATGCAATTAAACTATGTCCCCAAACTGCTTTCAAACCATTCATTGCAAAAAATGCAAAACCGGTGATAACTACAAGCGTAAAAACAAAAAAACCAAACTGTAACATTTGAAACAAAAATAATTCCATTGTTTCTAACGAAGGAAATGAAACAATTGTTTGTTTTAAGCGGTAGTGCTTTAAAAAATAGTTTTGAACAGCCAATAAAATTGCTTGAATGCAGGCAATTGCATAGATGCTGACAACCAATAATGCCAGTAATAAATGTAATAATTGCTTTGGCTGCTCTGTCGTATCAATAATATGTTGTCCTGGCATAAGCCATGCTGAAATGATTGATAAGATTGCCAAGGGATAGAGTATCAAACCCAAATTCGAAACTTCTTTAAAAAGACTCAAAATAGCTTGTAAAGCAACCATGATCCAGAATACTTGAGACATCACATTTAGATAGGTTAAATTTTGACCTTGCTCAACATCAATCCAATGATAGAGCAAACCACCATGTATCAATAATGCACAACCAATGAGACTGATAAACCACCATTTTTTTATACGATAATGCTCGTGGTTCGTATTTTTGAACAATAGAACAACCAACAAACTATAAAAAATCACCGCAAGTAGCACGAGCAAATTATTTAACATATTTTTTCCGTGTTATAAAACACAACTGTTAATTGAATAACCAACAATAAACCCTTATAATACCTACCTATTTCATCATTGCAATCATCGGAAAATTTTATCATGTTTGAAACTTTAACTGAACGTTTAACTAAAAGCCTACGTAATTTAGTAGGGAAAGGCCGTTTAACTGAAGAAAATATTCAAGAAGGTCTTAGAGAAGTTCGAATTGCACTCATTGAAGCTGATGTTGCACTTCCTGTTGTTTTAAGTTTTATTCAAAACATTCGTGAACGCGCCATAGGTCAAGAAGTTTTAAAAAGTTTAACGCCTGATCAAGCATTAATTAAAGTTGTTCATGATGAATTGGTAAAATTACTGGGCGATTCGACTGCTGAAATTAACCTACAAACAACACCGCCTGCGATTATTTTAATGGCTGGTTTACAAGGCTCTGGTAAAACAACCACATCGGCAAAATTAGCTAATTTACTCAAAAAACGAAAAAATAAAAATGTTATGTTGGTAAGCACCGATATATATCGACCTGCTGCTATAGAACAACTACGTATTCTTTCAGAAGAAATAGATGCTGATTTTTTCCCAAGTGATAATACTCAAACGCCTGTTGCAATTGCTACTGCTGCACTATCTGCCGCAAAAATCAAAGGTCATGATGTTGTTATTATCGATACGGCAGGACGTTTACATATTGATGAAGAAATGATGCAGGAAATCCAAGAATTACATGCCATCACGAAACCCATTGAAACACTATTTGTCGTTGATAGTATGACGGGACAAGACGCAGCGAATACTGCAAAAGCGTTTAACGAAGCATTGGAATTAACTGGTGTCATTCTAACAAAAATTGATAGTGATACACGCGCAGGCGCTGCACTTTCTATTAAAGCAATTACTGGAAAACCAATTAAATTTATTGGTACTGGTGAAAAAATTGATGGTTTAGAAATATTTCATCCTGATAGAATCGCATCTAGAATGTTAGACATGGGTGATATTCTTTCGCTTGTAGAAGAAGTACAGCAAAAAGTTGATCAAAAGCAAGCGGAAAAAATTGCAAAAAAACTTCAAAAAGGAAAATTTGATTTAGAGGATTTTCGTGATCAATTATCTCAGATGAAAAATATGGGTGGGATGATGGGCTTAATGTCAAAGTTACCTGGCATGAGTAGCATTCCTCAAGCCGTAAAAAATCAGGTAGATGACAAATTATTTATTAAAATTGAAGCCATGATTAACTCCATGACGCCCCAAGAGCGGCGTTTCCCTGCTGTTATTCGTGGTTCTCGTAAACGTCGTATAGCTGTAGGCTCGGGCACACAAGTACAAGATGTTAATCGACTACTTAAACAATTTGAACAAATGCAAAAGATGATGCAAAAATTTTCGAGCCCTGGAAAACTTGCAAAACTGATGCGTGGAATGCATGCTGGTATGTTACCGCCGGGGTTTAAATAAAAATTTAAAATGTTATTTGATATCTACTGGCAGCACCACGCCCATACTGTTGGATAAGTTTAGCGTCTAATAATTTCACTAAAATATTATTAATGGTTCTTCGTGGTAACCCTGTTTTTTCACGTAAGTCTTTTGTTTTTAAACGAATTTCAGGATTATCTTCAAAACATTCTAAAATCTTTATGCCTGACTCTGACAACTGCTTAACAGCTAAATATTTTTTTCGATAGTATAAAATATCCGCCAAAGCTTCCTGCAAAATTTTCAACATGAACTGTATAAAATGTTCCATTTTATACAGGTGTGGATCCTGCGAGAATTTTCCATCTGAACATCTATTCAAAACATCATAATATTCAAGTTTATGTTTTTCGATTGCTCTATCTATTGCAAGAAATTGTGCTACAAAACTCAAAGTTAAATAAGAAGATTGTAATAAAGCTAATAAAAACAACCCTCTGCTCAAACGTCCATTTCCATCTTGAAAAGGGTGAATAGCTAAAAACCGATATACAAATTCACATGCAACTACAATACTTAAAGAATCTAACATTTGTACATCATTATACCATTGCACTAAGTCACTCATTGCCACATTAGTCATGGGGCCAGCATCGGCTGTTTTAAAAATAATGCGTTCTTCGCCAGAATGCTGATTTCTTTCAAAAACAGAATTAGATTGTATTTTATAGTTTCCTACATAAGGACTTTTTTTAAGGTAAGGCTCCATTAATTGTTGATGTAAAGCTCTGAGATCCGATTCTCGTAAAGGAAAAAAATCATTCGCATTTTCATATATTAATATCAGCATTTGCCGACAACCAGCAACCTCTTCGATACTGCGTTCTCGGTCTTTTGATAATTTATTTTCAATCTTCGACCAATTTTTTCTTAAGGCTGTTATATGACCATCCTTTGTTAAAACTGTATCTAACCAATAAACCTCTGGATCTGTTAATAATGCATTCTCAATTCGCGTTGAAGCACCAATATTACTAACCAAAGCATATTTATGAATGGCTAATAACTCATCACTATCACATTGTTTAAGCTCATCATAAGTAGATAAAATAACTTCATCCAGCTTTCTAAGCTCGGTAAATAAATTTGTATTTAATTTAGTAGTCGTTAACATAAAATGAATTATGCCATATTATGCCATATTGTGCAATATTTAATGGCACAATATGGCATAATATGGCACAATTATTTAAAAAGAAAACCTTCAATTTTTGATAAAAGCCTATTCCATCTAGCCTTTCTTTCACATATAATGGCCGCCTTAAAAATTTTATTGTAATGTTTATGAGGAATTCACCCACATGGTAATTATTCGATTAGCTCGTCATGGAGCAAAAAAGCGACCATTTTATCGTATCGTCGCAGCAGATAGCCGCTTTAGCCGGGATGGCCGTCACCTAGAACAACTAGGCTATTTTAACCCAATCGCAAAAGGCGGTGAACATAGATTATTTATGCTCTTAGAACGCGTAGAATACTGGATTGCCAATGGTGCTAAGCCGTCTGAACGCGTAGCAACTTTGATTAAAGAAGCGCGTCTAATGCCTTCAATGGAAGTACAAAAACCGCTTCGTAAGAAACGCATTGTACATCGTGCGGCTGTTAAAGAAGTCACTTCGGTTATGCCTGCTGGACCTAAAAAAGGCAAGAAAGGAACTGGACCTGCTAAAAAGGCAGCTGGTGAAGGAAAAGCAGCTAAGCCTGCAGCCAAGAAACCGACAACTCCTAAAAAACCAAGACCAAAAACTGCTGCAGCTGCTACTCCTGCAACTAAAACTGAAGAATAATCGTCAAATATTTTTAAAAAATCATAGCGCCTCCTTTTTTAAAGGAGGCAAATAGTTGTGGGGTGGATTAGGCGCGAAGCGCCGTAATCCACCTTACAATTTTCTCTCCAGAGAGGAAGTTTATACAATAACACCTTCTCAAAAAAATATTTTAAAACTCAAATTTATTAAAGAAATTAATATGTCCACAAACAGTAATTTTATTATCGTCGGTCGTTTTGGCAAAACACACGGCGTACAAGGATATCTAAAAATTCAATCTTTTACTGAACCACTGGATAATATTTTTAATTATCTTCCATGGCATATCAAACAAAATGAAATGATGCAAACGATTGAAATTGCTTCTAAACAAAAACATCATGATAAATTTGTTGTTAAAATTCTTGGTTTTGACACACCAGAACAAGCACAGTCACTCACGAATAAATCTATTTATGTATTACAAGATCAACTACCAACACTTGCTAAAAATGAATTTTATTGGGTAGATTTAATCGGTTTAACAGTGCTTAACCAAAATGGCGTCATGTTTGGTACTGTCAAAGAAATCATTTCAACCGGTGCAAATGATGTAGTGATGGTAGAAGGTGAAAAACAACACTTGATCCCATTCATCCCTGAAACATATATACTTTCAATTGATTTAGAGAAGAACACCATGACCGTGCACTGGGAAATGGACTTCTCATGAC
>JBFWPS010000063.1:0-9646 GCA_050249855.1 Gammaproteobacteria bacterium | reverse complement strand
ATTATGACGGATTGTTTATCTACTGCACATCAAGATAGTAAATCATTTCTAGAAGCCTATTTCGCCTTAGAAAGCTATATCCAAACCAGACCACGGGAAACAGCTAGAGAGTCTACTCATGTAATAAGTAATTTTCATTTTTTCTCTGCAATTTCATGGAGAAAACCTTATGCTAAAATTTTTGAAACTCGTTTTAATAAAGAAAGAAAATTAACCTCTGCTGTTGCACTAAGAAAATTTGTGCTCGGGATTTCTACACTACCGCTAAACAATTTCAATAGTCAGAAACTCTACCAAGATCCTTTAAGTGAAGGTCGCTTACATGGCATTTACGAGCAGGTAAAACCATTTATGGTTGCACAACCAGAACAATCTGCATCACTCAATCATACTGAGCATCAATTGCATATAAGAGACCCTCGTTATCATACATTATAATAATGTGTTTTTTCACGTCAGACCCAATACGGGTAATAATAGCGGCGTGCACTTAATCCATTGATATTCCAATAATGAATGGCTTTATCTGATGAATCATATGCTTGGGTTGGTCCATAACCACATTGTGCACAATACAAAAAATAAAACCATTTTCTTACACCTTTCTCACCTAGTGCACTTATTTGCTTAACACACATATTGTTTTTACAAGCCGGGCATGGTTTGATTTGTAATTCCATATCCATAACATCCTCTCTATTCGTTAAATTAGTTTTTTTAATGCAAATGGATTTATCAATTTTCAATTAGAAATTGTTTTAAATACATTAAGGGCTTTTGACTACGCCCTTAGAAACAAAAAATTATTTAATTTGATAGTTCAAAGCATGAGTTGATAATTTTAAATGAAATAAAGATTTCAAAAATTGATAACAACGCTTTAATATAGAATAACGCTTTGCCATCATCCGTGTTTTAGATAAACATAGTATTTGTGCCATCATCAAAGCTTCATTTTGTGCATTATTAATACTATTTAATGTATACTGATTATTTAAAGCATAAGTTAAAAGTGCCATATTATTCTCCTTTGTTCTCTTTTTGTTTTCATAACCCATCATAGAGAACAAAATGAGGCGTGTCAAGTAGATAGATACCTTGCCTTACTAAAAATTACAGGGTATGTTTTGCACCACTCAACAACAAATGGATGTAAAGGAATGATCAAAAGACTTAAACCCAAAGAAATCATTGGATGGCGTGAATGGGTTGGATTACCTGAATTAGGTATTTCACTAATTAAAGCAAAAGTTGATACAGGCGCACGTACCTCCGCACTTCATGCTTTTTCTGTCAAAAAATTACGTAAACGTGGAAATGATATTGCTGAGTTTGCTATCCATCCTAAACAACGTAGTTTAAAAGAAACGGTCTACTGTAAAGCAAAAATCATTGATATACGACTTGTAAAAGATTCTGGCGGACACCAAGAAGAAAGATATGTCATTGAAACACCTGTGAAAATCGCTAATCGAACATGGCCGATTGAAATTACTTTAACAAATCGTGATATTATGAACTTTCGCATGCTCTTAGGACGCACTGCAATTCGTCGTCACTACGTTGTTGATTCAAACAAATCATACTTATTGAGTTCTAGCAAGGTTTAACCATCATGAAAATCGCTATTTTATCTATCAAACCACAACTTTATTCTACAAGAAGAATTGTAGAAGCAGCCATTACACGCGGCCACGAAATCAATGTGGTTAATACATTACGTTGTTATATGAATATTGCTTCAAAACAACCAACAATTCATTACAAAGGTAGTAGGATCACTAAGTTTGATGCTGTTATTCCACGAATTGGAGCTTCAATTACATTTTATGGTGCTGCTTTAATTCGCCAATTTGAAATGATGAATATCTATTGTGTTAATAAATCATTAGCGATCACGCGTGCACGTGATAAACTACGATCACTACAAATGCTCGCTCGTCGAGGAATAGGATTACCAATCACCGGTTTTGCACATTCACCAGACGATATTGATGATTTAATTAAAATGGTTGGCGGAACACCACTTGTTATCAAATTGTTAGAAGGAACTCAAGGAATCGGTGTTGTTTTAGCAGAAACCCCAAAAGCGGCACAAAGTGTATTAGAAGCTTTTCTAGATTTGAAAGTAAATATTATGGTTCAAGAATATATTCATGAAGCAAATGGGGCAGATTTACGTTGTTTTGTGATAGGTGATAAAGTCGTAGCTTCCATGAGACGCCAAGCACGACCTGGTGAATTTCGTTCAAATATACACCGTGGTGGCTTTGCAGAACCCATTCAACTAACAGAACCCGAACGAAAAATTGCCATACGTGCAGCCCGAACACTGGGATTAAACGTTGCAGGTGTTGATTTATTACGTTCCGACAGGGGGCCTTTAGTGATGGAAGTTAATTCTTCACCAGGTTTAGAAGGCATTGAAAAAGCAACGGGCCTGGATATAGCAAGTATGATCATAGAATATATTGAAAATAATGCTTTTAATTCAAAAACAAAAAGTGGTGATCCAATTTAAGCTATGAGGTTTTTTTATGAATGAACAACCCTTAATTTCTGTTATTGCGCCCATGTATAATGAGGAAGATGTAATAGCGGCATTCATCGAACGCTTACAAAATGTTATGAAAAAACATTTTAACTCATATGAAATTGTTTTAGTTGATGATGGTTCACGCGATAAAACTTATGAAATCGCACAATCACTTGCAGATAAAAATCCACATATAAGAATTCTGGCATTTACACGTAATTACGGCCATGAAATGGCACTCACTGCAGGACTCGAACATGCACACGGTGAATATGTTGTTCAAATGGATTCTGATTTACAGCACCCGCCTGAATTGATCCCTGAGCTTACGACAAAAGCTATGTCCGGTTATGATATTGTTTATGCTGCCAGGAAAGATCGCAGACATGAAACTTGGCTCAAACGATTTACTTCTGAGTCATTTTATAAAATTGCAAGAAAGATGACGGGGCTTGATTTACCAAGTGATGCAGGAAATTTCCGTATTATTAATCATAAAGTCGTAAGCTCGATGAGGCAACTGAAAGAAAATAATCGTCATCTATTAATGCTTTACGCTTATGTTGGTTATAAGGTCACTTCTATACCTTTTGAGCCTGAAGCACGCTTTGCTGGCAAAAGCAAATATAATTATTTTAAGTTGGTGAATCTAGCACTAGATTCTATTATTTCATTTTCACACAGGCCACTACGTTATATGTCTGTTATTTCTTTATTAATTACTATCTTAATGATGGGATATGCTGGATTCTTACTAATACAACGTTTGTTCTACGAACAACATCTTGCTGATGGATTTTTATCTCTGCTTTTAATGACATCTGTTTTATTTGCGGTTTTATTTTTATTTTTAGCAATTATTTCAGAATACATTGGTCGAATTTTAACTGAATCTAAAAACAGGCCTCTTTATTACATACGAGAAGAATATAAAAAAGATGCATCTTTATAAACTTTTTAAATATTGTAGTGTCGGTGTTATTAACACGATTATAACTGCCAGTGTGATGGCTGCTGGTGCATTTTTTGGGTTACACTATATTGCATTCACTGCTATTGGATACGCTGCTGGTTTAACTAACAGTTTCATTTTGAATTTTCATTTTACCTTTCAAGTAAATGGTTATATTCTACGCCGTATGGCATTATTTTTTGGTATTAATCTTAGTAATTTGTTTCTAACTGAAATAGTTCAGTTCGTTTTAATTGAAAAAATACATCTGTTTCGTTTACTTGCCATTTTGATCTGTATGGTTTGGTATTCAATTATTGGATTTATTTTAAACCACAAATATGTTTTTGCAGAAATCTCACCTTGTTGATATTATCTTTTTAGATTGACTTTACAAAAAAGATAACATATTATCTTTTTTGTGTTATAAAACACAAAATTTTTGTTATTTATTCAACGGACTGAATAAGGAGTTAGCCTATGCAAACAAGGATGTTAACCCCAATCAATTGGGATTCACAATTCGATTTACTAAATAGAAAACGTATTAGAGCACAACAAAATAAACTGTCAACAAATGCGACTTTCGGACTTAAATCTCTTGAAACAAAAAACAAAACACATTTACTAAAACTTATCGATTTATATAACAATGCATTTTCTGAGTTTCCTGTTTCATACCATGATATGAAAGTTTTAAAGCCTGTATCTGAAGCCAATAAAGATGCAAGATCTAAATTACATGCTGGTCATTTAAAGCAATGCGTACATCAAATAAAACTGTTACACGAAAGTGAAGCATATCAAAATGCACAAGAATGCTTACATAGCCTAGATTTCATTAACAAACGTCATGAAGAGCTATTATCAGATAGAACATGGACTTTATTTGCAACAGGAAAAAAATCTCAACAAAATCTTACTGCTTTAGAGCTTCAAACAATTAAAGCAAACTGGTTACGACATGGTCGTTTTTCTAATTTTTCAAGCCCCGCTTTAGTATATTTAACAAATGAAATATTTCCAGCACTTCACGAGCAATTTACAAATGCTCTGAATGAATTAAATAAAAAACAAAAAAAAGTTCCTTATGATTTTTATACAAATTATCATCTGTGGCTAGAAAACTGTATTAAAATATTAGAGCTACATCGACATGAAATAATAGTCGCCATGATTGCAAGATTACAAGTTGCCTCTCACAAAAATGATTTAGAATTTGATGATGTAACATGGCAAACAATGTACTTTTTGAATCAAAAAGTTTTAGATAACCCTTGTCAACTACCAAAGCCTCGAAAAACCTTAACAGCAGACTGTTTTAACTATTTTCACAAACATATTTTCAGCCATGGAACAACTGATGATAAAGCAGCACTGATGAAGTTAAAATGGTTTTCAAAATCAAGCCATCATAAAAATCCAGACCCTATTGATTATTATCTTGAACGATTAAAAGCTTCAAGCGAAGAAACCAAAGAATCTAAACCATCATGGACAAAACGAAAAATGCGCTTTATAACAAAGTTTTTTGATGATCTAGATTATCAAAAGAAATTTTTACAAAGCCGTTATTATACATTAAGCTGTTTTAATCTTACATGTTCTAAAATAAATTTAAATCATTTAAATAATTTTTCAGACCAACCCTCCATCAAATTAATTACGTTACAAGAATTTCTTTTAGCAGATGAGCACAAAATGCTGTCTTTGGAATTAAAATACAACTCGTTCCTGCAGACTGGTTTTAAAAAATCAAAAAGAAACCAGTTTCTATCTCAATGGAATTTTTTTCTTGATTCACAACACGAAAAAAACATTACTGCCAGAATTAACATATTAAATGAAATTGCTCTTGAACTTAAAAAAGCAAATGAGAACGACCCCTTATTTAAGCTGCAAATAAATAATATAACTCGTATGGAAATTGAAAAATTTATTATTGTTTGTTTGAAAAATGTATTTGAACATGAAAAAATTAGCAAAAAACAAAACCTACCTGAAAAATTTTTACCTCAAATAAATAATTTACTAATAGAGTTAAGCAGAGCAGAATTGTTTGATATTGGTCGTTTATTATCAAAACTTTCTGTTGATATAAAATCAAAAATTGACACAATCGCTACAGATCAAACCAATGATATTAGAAAAATTGCACAACAACTCAGGTCAGGACAACATTTAAAACACTTTGAGATAGAATATTTCTTTGAATATGTAGAAGGAAGGATATTATCACACACGGACCATGAAGTCTTAAAAAATGAGTTCAAAATAATTGTAGAACCCATTCTAACGACTGCTTTATCTAAAATAAAAGACTGCTTCAAAAATAACAATAAAAAACCATTAAATGCTCATGGCATGGAGGAATACTGTCGAGAAATACTATACTGGGCTGATATTATAAATAAAATTTACTTATGTGGATCTGATTATAAATTAAATTTTAACAATTCTTGTCATCATGATCTCTTTAAGTTGCTTACAAAATTCCTTATCGCTCAACGGAACTTTGTACATGCAACATTATCAAAAAGAGATCTAGACAATACCTCATTAGTTTCCATAGAAAAAATTATGTCCTTAATACAAAAAAATCCCATGATAACTCAAGTTCAAAAAATACTTGTGTTAAGACAAAACATCCAAGACAACACGGCAGATAATTATCAAAAACTTTATGATGAATTAACGACTAATGCAGCGCTTTGGTTATCACAAGAACGATTTAACAAAGAACTTAATAGATTTGATAATTCTCTTTTTGAACTCGTAAAAATCGATCCCTCTTATAAACGATATACTACAGCCAAAACACTTTCTATTTTACAAAACACCAGAAATAAAATGGTTGCAGCTAATGAAACCAACCCAAAAGTCTATGCTTATAAATTAAAAGTCCCTTTAACTGAACGCAGAAAAACATTACTAGGGTTCTACCCACAACATCAAATTAATTTTATCAGAACCTGGTTACAATTATCGAGCAGAGCACACCTGGCAAAAAACGAG
Source organism: Gammaproteobacteria bacterium (assembly GCA_050249855.1). Lineage (GTDB taxonomy): Bacteria > Pseudomonadota > Gammaproteobacteria > JBGSLN01 > JBGSLN01 > JBFWPS01. The sequence goes on along the minus strand of JBFWPS010000063.1, from coordinate 3,143 downwards.
ATAGAAATAAACAGTCGAAGAAAAAATCCTTCATTACATAAAGTAAATTCCATCGTTAAACATTTAAATGAATCAATAGCTGAAACTGCACGTGAAGCTAAAAAAATCGGCCTCAATACGTTAACGCCTGACATGGAAACATTTGTTTTAGATCGATTTGGCCAATCTAAGTTTTTCAAAAAAACTTATTTTAATGCTCAAGAAACTTATGTGTCAAACACAAAACAAATTTCACAAGGAGCGTGATATGTCACTTACTAATAAATTTATTCAGGATTTAATAAATGCTATTTCTGACTATAGCAAACAATTTGACAAACAGCATCCTATGCCACCATATCGAGCCCACGAAACACAAGAACTACTAGAAACACTAGCTAAATCAACAGAAAATCATCAAATAGCGAATCCTCTAAAGTTAAAAACTGATGTATTCATGCTTATAACAAATATGCAGTCAAACTTTTTTTCAAAATTTTGGCAACGTTTGAATTTCAGTGATTTAAGATATCGCCTAATGATCGTTCTAAATAATCCTGATTATATTGAAAGTAAATTACTTTCGGATCACTTAACTGAACTTGCAAAGTGGGCAAAAGACCAAAACGCAATTGAGCTACGGAATCAAAATATTAAACTGAATAATGAAATAAAATCTTTACAAGAACATATACAATCCCTTGAACTAGAAAATAAAGCTTTAACAGAAGAAAATGCAGAATTGCAAAGTACAGTTGAAAAACTAACCGCTGAAAATCAAACCTTACGTGATGAAAATAACGTTATTTCTGATAAAAATCGTCGTCTAGCTGAACGTTATACACAATCTTTGGGGAAATTAAGAAGAATACAAGCTGAAAATGCTGCCGTCGAAAATACAATACCTAAATTAAATAGCTAGAATAAAACCCCTGTGATCTTATGTCCTATCAAAGATGACAGGGGTTATCTTTTAAGCTTGCACTACACTTAGTCTTTGCATATGATTGCAATACTTAGGATCATAACTATTTAAAAATGCTGTAACCTTAATAGAATTAATGATAGAGGAACAATGGCCACAACAAGATTAATTACGCCTAGTCCCTTATTTGATACACTTGAGAATTTACGTGATCAATCCAAATTACCGTATATGAATCTATCAATTGATTATGAAATTGCTCAAGCTGATTTTTTACATGCACGTTCTTTTTTACTAAGCTATGCTGGTGGAGAAGCAACTTTCAACACGTATCGGCGTGAAATTGAACGATTAATACAATGGTCTTGGCTAATTGCTCATAAATCTATAAAAGACTTAAAGCGTGCTGATATCGAATCTTATATGGAGTTTTGTCTAAAACCACCTAAGTCTTGGATTGCAACTGAACAAGTTTCCAGATTCATTACACTAAATGCTGAGCGTCAACCCAATCCAAAATGGCGACCTTTTGTTGCTATTCCAAATTTAAAACCAAGGGTTAGTATCAATAAATCAAGTAAAGAGGAATACTCTCTGTCTCAGAGTGCTATACAAGCTGTATTTGCAGTTTCTAGTAGCTTTTATAACTATCTACTACAAGAAGATTATGCGCCTTTGAATCCTATCGCTCAAGTTCGTCAAAAAAGTCGGTTCATACGCAAACAACAAGGGAAACGCCCCATACGACGTTTATCTGAATTACAGTGGAACTATGTGATTGAAACTGCGGAACAAATGGCGGCACAAAATCCCATTCATGAACGTACACTATTCGTTATGTCTGCACTTTATACGTTATATTTACGGATTTCTGAATTAGCAGCCTCAACTCGCTGGACGCCTATTATGGGTCATTTCCACACTGATTCTGAACAAAACTGGTGGTTTACAACCGTTGGAAAAGGTAATAAAGAAAGAGATATTTCTGTAAGTGTTGCCATGTTAAATGCACTAAAGCGATATAGAAAATATTTAGGACTTTCTACTTTACCAACACCAGGCGAATCAACCCCCTTACTGACAAAAACTTTAGGAAATGGACCTATTACATCCACACGCCATATCCGTAGAATCGTTCAAGATTGTTTTGACACGGCAGTCACACGCTTACAAACTGACGGCCATCACGAAGAAGCAGAACAATTAAAAGTTGTTACTGTTCATTGGCTACGCCACACAGGAATTTCCGACGATGTTAAGCACCGCCCTAGAGAACATGTACGAGATGATGCAGGACATAGTTCAAGCGCTATTACAGATAGATATATTGATATTGACCTAAAAGCTCGCCATGCTTCAGGACGAAATAAACCTCTTAAACCCAAAGAACCAGATTTTTTATGAAAAATGCTGATTTTTAACAAAAATATGATAAAATTGACAACGGTGTATTGATTAGCTTAAATCGATACGTCTGCATAGGTGTTTAACGTCTGTGCATTTCCGTTCACAATTAGTAAAGGTTTTGTATATATGGATAGCAGCTTAGAATTTGGTGTTGTAAAATGGTTTAACAATAGTAAAGGTTATGGATTCATAGAACGTAAAGCAGGTGGTGGAGATGTATTTGTTCATTACCGTAATATCGACGGCGATGGTTTCCGTACTCTTAAAGATGGCGATTTCGTTAAATATCGCGTTTCTCAAGGACCAAAAGGCCTACAAGCAGAAGAAGTGGCTATTGTGAAAGAAGAAGAAGTTCAAGAGTAAGATCTTCTTTTTGAAATAGTATTCACAAAAATAAACAGTTCCACAATCCAGGTTGTGGAACTGTTTAATTATCTTGATTTATTTATAAATACTGTTTAAACCAACCCTGTGCTAACTTAGCAACTTCTTCCAATGTGCCAGGCTCTTCAAACAAATGCGTAGCACCAGGCACAATTTCTAATTTTTTTATACAACTTAGCTTTTTCAAAGCTGTTTCATTCATTTAAAAAACAATCCCTATTGGTTCTTTAGGGATATATAAAAATCCTTCTATCTGAATATCATTGTTTGGAATAGAAATTGAATAGATGGAATCGCAAACGTAATTTGTCAATTTACTCCCTATAATGACCCCCGCATTTTAGACCATACAAATTGAAAATTTTGAGAGATAATAGGCCTCCCTATGGAGGACGAAATGGCTCGAAAGAAGAAGTGGTCATCGGTAGCAAAATTTGAAATTGCCTTG
>JBFWPS010000062.1:0-9661 GCA_050249855.1 Gammaproteobacteria bacterium | reverse complement strand
GTAGCTTTGATAGCTGTCGCACACAAGTTATTGTTTACATTAAGAAGTATTGCTCAGCGTCAAACACCCTGGGTACCAATACTAGAAAAATAATTTTTTTGTTGACTTAGAATATAGATGCTGCGAGGTCCGCGTAGTTTGCGGACCGTGGCAATCCAGAACAGCGTTAAAATAGATATTCAGTTCTGGATTGCTGCGCTCGCAATGACAGCTCAATATGCATATGATGAATACACGCTTTACCTACCCTAATCTCTCATCTCATGCAACCAGTCTAAATATAACCGAATACCTTCTTGTACTGTTTTGAATGGCGCATCGTAACCAACGTTTCGAAGCGCTGTAATATCTGCTTCTGTAAAACTTTGATATCGCCCTTTTAAGTGTTCTGGGAATGGAATGTATTCTATTCGCCCAGTTTTATGCCAATCAATCACCGATTGACTCACTTCATTAAACGTTTGCGCACGACCAGTTCCCACATTATAAATTCCTGCTTTAGGGTTGTCTAAAAACCACAGGTTCACATTGGCAACATCACCTACATAAACAAAATCTCTGCGTTGACCGCCATTATCATAACCATCGCAGCCTTCAAAGAGTCGTACAACTCCCTCTGCTTGTATTTGATTATGATTATGAAAAGCAACACTTGTCATAGTACCTTTATGTGATTCTCTAGGTCCATAAACGTTGAAATAACGCATCCCTATAATCGGTGTAGATATTTTTGCTTTCCATAAATTTCTAACATATTGATCAAATAAGAATTTTGAATAGCCATAAACATTTAATGGGCTCTCATGGATCAAATCTTCTTTAAAAACTTTTCCTGCACCATAAACAGCAGCGCTTGATGCATAAATAAATGGGATATGGTGGTTAATACAATAATGTAATAAATGTTTTGAATATTCGTAATTATTCTCCATCATGTATCGGCCGTCCCACTCTGTGGTAGTAGAACAAGCGCCCTCATGAAAAACACCTTCTATTTTTTCTGCAAATTTCTCATTTTGTTTAATTCTCTTTAAAAATTCATTTTTATCAAGATAATCGGCGATTTCACAATCAACCAAGTTTTTAAATTTTTTGCCATCCGTTAAATCATCAACAACTAGTATATTTGTTTGACCTCTGTCATTTAAAGATTTAACAAGATTACTACCAATAAAGCCAGCGCCACCTGTTACTATTATCATGTTACAACCTCTTCTTTAATTTGGTTAACTAAGCTTGTTGTAGAACAGCCGGGAACAAAACTTAAAATTTTAACTTCCCCACCATTTTTTAATACACTATCAGCACCGGCTAATTGTGAAACTTGATAATCGCCGCCTTTTACTAGAACATCAGGTAATACCTTTTCTATGATTCTTGCTGGTGTATCTTCACCAAATGAAACAACCCAATCAACCGAAGACAATCCAGCTAAAACGGCCATACGCCTTTCGAGTGGATTAAGCGGACGCCCAACTCCCTTTAAACGCTCTACTGATTGATCATCATTTACAGCCACAACTAATCGATGGCCTAATTTTTTCGCTTCTTCTAAATAAGTAACATGCCCTGCATGTAAAATATCGAAGCAACCATTCGTCATCACAATTTTTTCACCACGAATTTTTGCATTTTCAACATTTACCAAAAGCTGTTCTTCACTCACCACACCTAATGTTGGTTGACCTGAATAAATAGCTTGCCGTAATTCTGGAACACTCACTGTGGCAGCGCCTAATTTACCAACCACAAGCCCGGCAGCATGATTTGCAAAATAAGTTGCCGTTTCAATATCACATCCCACTGCTAGTGCTAAACCTAATACAGCAATCACTGTATCACCTGCGCCTGTAACATCAAATATTTCTCTAGCATGTGCTGGTAGATGAAATTCACTTTCGTTTTCTCTAAGCAACGTCATCCCTTGTGCACCACGTGTTACTAACAAAGCAGAAAGGTTTAGTTGAGTAATTAATTCAAGTCCTTTTTCTTTAAAGGTATTTTCATCTGGACAATCTCCCACAACTTCTTCAAACTCTTTTCGATTAGGTGTTAATATATTTGCACCTGTATAAATTGAAAAATCTCTTCCTTTTGGATCAACTAGAACTGAGATATTTTTTTTCCTAAACATTTGGATTAACGCTTGGCATTGATTCAATGTACCTTTGCCATAATCTGATAGAATCACTGCCGTTACATTTGAACTATGTTCTTCGCATAATTTATATAACGTAGTCTTCTCAATTTCATGAAAATATTCTTCGAAATCTAAACGAATTAATTGTTGGTGCAAACTCATCACTCTAAGTTTACTGATAGTGGGCTTCTCGGAAACACGAATTAATTGACAATTAATTTTGGCCGCTGTTAATTTTTCTTGTAACCGATCGGCATTTTCATCTTCGCCACATAGACCAATTAATGTTACTTGGCCTCCAAGTGCCGCAATATTTAATGCCACATTACCTGCGCCACCTGCTTGCTCTTGCAACGACTTTACTCTTACGACAGGCACAGGCGCTTCAGGAGAGATGCGCTGTGTATCACCGTACCAGTACCGATCAAGCATCACATCACCGACCACTAATACATGTGTTTGACTAAAATCTGGAGTTGTATAGGACATGTTCAACCCATTGTGATTAATGAAAGTGCGATAATAGCACGAAGTCATTGAAAAAATTAAGATATATGGAAATAATCCTATTAGGACTTTATGAAGAACAAAGTCGTCATTGCGAACGTAACATTATGGCGAGCACACGTGCACATACAACATATTAACTTTTAGTCCATTTGTTTTGCACGTTTTGCCCGCCCTACAACTATTTCAATGCAGCCATAGCTAGCAAGCAAAACGGACCTCGCAATGTCGACTCTATTTTTCGTAAGTTTGAACAAAAATAAATCAAAAAGGACATATTAAATGATTCAAGAAACGTTACAACGGTTTTTAATTTGGGCTCTACCACTTCTATTTGCTATTACAATTCATGAAGTAGCACATGGTTGGGTAGCGCTCAAATTCGGTGATAGAACAGCACAAATGCTAGGCAGATTAACCTTGAATCCTTTAAAACACATCGATTTGATCGGAACGGTCATTGTTCCCGCAATGTTGTTCTTTTTAGGTGGTTTTATTTTTGGTTGGGCAAAACCTGTGCCAATCACCTGGGAAAATCTTAAAAATCAAAAAAGAGATATGGCGTTAGTAAGCTTGGCAGGACCGATTGCTAACTTACTAATGGCTATAATTTGGGCGTTTGTTGCAAAGCTTGGAGAATTTCTCTTACCAGAATCCTATTCATTTGGGTTAGCACTAAGCTATATGGGTCAAGCTGGTATCATTATTAATATGATGCTCATGATTTTAAATTTGCTGCCTATCCCGCCTTTAGACGGTAGTCGTGTTGTATCTAGTTTACTGCCAGGTCGCTTGGCTTATAAATACAATTTGCTTGCACCCTTCGGTATTTTTATTCTATTAGGATTAATATTTTTAGGTGTTCTTTCCCGTATCATTGCGCCGTTACTTTATCTTTCATACGGATTTTTTATTAATGTTTTCCATTTAACGCCCGTGAGTTAAATAAATATTTTTACGACACTATAAACTATCTACAACAGCTCTAAGGTCTGAAAAAACTTGATTCTTAGGAAGAATATCAGGATTATCTAACAAGGTTTCTTCACCAAAACCTGTTTTAACCAAAATAGGTTTACAACCGGCTGCTTGCGCTGCTTCTATATCTCTTTTCGAATCACCAATAAATAATACATCAGTTAAAGATATGGAAAAGTGATCAGCTATTTGATACAGCAATCCTGGCTTGGGTTTACGACAATCGCACTGATCTTCAGGTGTATGTGGACAATAAAAAATAGCTGAAATATTTCCACCCTGTTCTTGAACAGTTGTTAATAATTTTTGATGAATTAAGTTAAGCATCTGCTGTGAAAATAATCCACGACCAAGACCTGACTGATTCGTTGCAATGGCAATGTTATATTGCATTTTGGTTAATTGTGCCAATGCTTCTAAACTACCAGGCAATGGTATCCATTCCTCTGGTGTCTTAATATACTCTTTAGATTCATGATTAATCACACCATCTCTGTCAAGAATAATTAATTTCATAAAAATGTTAACTCTCTTGTTTTTAGCCCCCTCACCCCAACCCTCTCCCTCAGAAAAACACTGGGGGAGAGGGATAAAAAAATTGTAGGGTGGATTAGGCGCTTTAGCGCCGTAATCCACCATAACGTTTTGGTGGATTACGGGCCTTACGGCCCTAATCCACCTTACAACTTAAGAAGCTATGTTATTTATTAATTTGCAACTTTGATATATCTGCTACCTGTAAAAACAACTGTCTAAAAGCCGAAAGTAAATTTAATCTGTTTTTTTGAATATTGGGATCATCACACATCACCATCACGTTGTCAAAAAAAGTATCTAGTGGATCACGTAATTCAGCCAACTTTATCAATAAATCATCATGATTTTTATAGTTTGAATTTTTAATTTGAATCATTGCATTAAACAATGATGCTTCCGCTGGATCATTAAATAAATCTTTATTAATAATGTTCCAGCTATCTGTAGATGCAACATAATTTGCTTTACTAAGAATATTACTTGCTCGTTTGTTTGCTGCAGCTAAAGATTCAGCGGCAGGTAAGCTTCTAAATAGATGTATAGCAGAAACTCGTCGATCAATATCCAGTAACTTATCACTGACTATTTCATTTTCTAGCACTGCGTTTAAAGTATCTGCCGCAATCAATTTTTCTTGATACCAAGTATGTAATCTATCAAAAATAAATTGTTTGACTTCTTTACAAACATCTTTATTTGGTAATTCATTTTGATAATTCTCTTTCGCTGTTTTTAAAAGAAAATCCATACTCAAATCTAGTTCATACTTTATAATCATTCTAACAATAGCTAAGGCTGCTCTTCTTAAACCAAAAGGATCTTTATCTCCAGTTGGTTGTTGATTAACACCAAATATACCAATGAGTGTATCTAATCTATCTGCTATAGCTATAGCAACACCCGCTTCACTTTTTGGTAACTCATCATTAGCAAAACGTGGAAGATAATGTTCAGTAATCGCTTCTGCAACTTTTATTGATTCGCCATCATGTGTAGCATAGTAGCCACCCATAATGCCTTGCAATTCAGGAAATTCCTTTACCATGTCAGATACTAAATCAGCTTTACATAAAAGACCCGCTCGATAAGTATCAACACTTGGAATAATTTTTTCAGCCAGTTGTGCTATCCGCAAAGACTTATCATATAAAGTACCCAGCTTTGCTTGAAAAACAATTGACTTAAGTGATTCTAAGCGATTTTCTAAACGTTGCTTACAATCTGTTTCATAAAAAAATGCAGCATCAGATAAACGAGCGCGCATGACCCGTTCATTACCTTTTATCACTTCTTCTAATTGACCTTCTATATTTGAAACCGAAATAAAATATGGTAACAATTTTTTATTTTCATTGATCACAGGAAATGATTTTTGATGAGCTTGCATAGCAGAAATCAAACATTCCGCAGGTACTTTTAAAAATTCTTCAGCAAAACTTGCTCGAAAAGCAATAGGCCATTCAACAATACCTGTGACTTCATCCAGTAATGATTCATCAACTAAAACTTTCGCATTAATCTCATCCGCACAAACTTTAATTTGCTTCTCTATCTTTGATTTTCTTTTTTCAAAATTAGCGATGACAAACGCTTTTTCCATTTTGTCTTCATATTCTTGAGCATCATTTAAAATGATATCTTTTGAATGAAGAAATCGATGTCCTTTAGAAATATGACTCGTGCGACAACCTAACAAGTTTGTTTCAATTGTTTCTTTTCCTAACATTAGAACAACCCAACGCACAGGTCTTAAAAACTGCAAGCCATCTTTCCATCGCATGGGTTTTGCCATTGCTAATTTCGCAATTGCGTCTTGACAAATTTTTGGTAGTAATGCCTTTGTTACCTGTCCTTTTATGTACTGATCAAAAACTAAAAATCCATTTTTTTCTTTCAATTCATGAATTTCTACACCACAAGAACGCGCAAATCCTAAAGCAGCTGGTGTGGGTTTACCTGAAGCATCATAAGCATTTACAATATTAGGTCCTTTTTTTTCAAGCGCTTGATCTTCTTGCTTTAAGACAACTTTATCTATTAACACAGCTAATCGTCTAGGCGTTGCAAAGGTATGAACATCACCATGTGAAATATGGTGTTGCTTAAATTCTTGTTCTAAGCGATGGCTAAGTTCTCGAATCGTTTGTTCTAGTAATCTAGCTGGTAATTCTTCTGCACCAATTTCTAATAAAAAAGCAGGTTGATGAAATTTAGATCTAATAAACATACGATTTTTAGAATTTGATCTCATAGCTTAGCCTCCTTTTAACAATGGAAAGCCAAGCGCTTCACGTACTGCATAATAGGATTCTGCAACAGCACGTGTCAGTGTTCGCACTCTTAAAATATAGCGTTGTCGTTCAGCAACAGAAATAGCATGTCTCGCATCTAATAAATTAAAAACGTGTGAAGCTTTCATTGCTAACTCATACGCAGGTAATGGACATTTTGCTTCAATTAGCCTATTGCTTTCTTTTTCAAATATTTCAAATTGATCAAACAACATGGCTGTATCTGCCAAATCAAAATTATACTTAGACATTTCAATTTCATTTTGGTGATAAACATCACCATAGGTTACAGGTTTTTCATTACAATCTTTTGTCCAAATCAAGTCATAGACATTCTCTACACCTTGCAAGTACATGGCCAAACGTTCTAACCCATAAGTCATTTCACCGGTGATTGGCATACATTCTAAGCCACCCACTTGTTGAAAATAAGTGAATTGCGTGATCTCCATACCATTTTGCCAAACTTCCCAGCCAAGTCCCCAAGCACCTAAAGTCGGTGATTCCCAATTATCTTCCACAAAACGAATATCATGAATGAGTGGATCGATCCCCAACGCTTTTAGAGACTCTAAATATAACACTTGTATATTATCTGGAGCAGGCTTTAAAACAACTTGAAACTGATAAAAATGTTGCATGCGATTTGGGTTTTCACCATAACGCCCATCAGTAGGACGTCTAGATGGTTGCACATACGCAGCTCGCCATGGTTCTGGACCAATAGCACGTAAAAACGTCGCAGGATGAAATGTTCCAGCCCCCATCTCCATATCATAGGGCTGTAGAATGATACAATGCTTACTCGCCCAATAATTTTGTAATCTTTGGATCAGTTCTTGAAAGGTATTAGCAAACGTGCCTTCATTTTTAACCATGATTGTCCAACAAATTCTTTATTTCGAAATGAAATAACTCAAATAAGTTTTGAATGATTCCTTCATCTGAAGGATCTTTTAAAATATTATCAAACTTCGTCGTTACTAGTAATAGTCTAGGCACGCCACAATATAATAATGCGCCTCGCAATTTATGAACTAAGGGATATAAACGTAACCAATCTTTTTCATAATATACAAGCCTAATTTCTTCTAAATCTTTGGGTAATTGTTTAACTAATAGCTGCAACATTTCTTGCGCGCTTTTAATATTTCCCAAAACTCTTGTACTCTCTGTCAAATCAACAACTGGTAGACCTTCTAAATCAACACGTAAATCATATACTGCTGCCATTTGTATTCTCTTCCTTGGAATAGAGTAAATTTTTAAATTTAACTACGTTAAGACGCTATTTCATAGCGCCTCAACTAATAATTTCAATTTACTATGAGTTTTGTTTAATCATTTTTTGCATTTCTGAAAATGGTACTTCCCCAGGAATTACAAGCACTTTCATCTTTGCAGGATTTTTTAAATTAACATTACTAACTAAAACAAACATCGGTGTTGCATTAAACCCAAGGTTTTGCGCAAGATTCATGTTTTCATCAATTTGCTGATCAATTGATGATTCTTTCATGTCTCGATTTAATTTGTTTGTATCAATACCAACTTTTTTAGCAATCTGCATTAATTGCTGTTCTGAAACAGGGTCATTTGCATTCATCAATGCTTCATGAAGTGGTATATATTTATTTTGACTCTTTGCTGCCAAAGCAGCTTTGGCTAATAAATCTGAATTTGGAAAAATAGGAAAATCTTTATAGATAACTTTCAAGTTAGGATCTTGTTTAATAAGTTTTGAAACGGTGTTTACCATTTTTTTACAATGTGCGCATTGATAATCAAAAAACTCAATTAATACAACTTTACCTTTAGGATTCCCTGCAAATGGACTGTTTGAATTAAACAACGCTTTTGCATTCGCTTTTACACCTTCTAAAGCTTTTTTCTCCATGGCTACTTGTTCTTGTTGCTGTAATTCATTCGCCACTTGCACCAATAACTGAGGATTTTTAAGTAAATAATCATGGACAATTTGTTGTATTTGCTTGGTTTGATCCGAATTAAATGATTTATTTGGTGTTGTTGCAAATGAAGCCGTAGTTAAAAGCATAAAAGATATAATTAATGTTTTAATTAATCGCATGTTGAAACCCTTAATATATTTTAGAAAACTGGGAATAGTTTACCGTTAAATTGCTTTTTGATCCACTAGTCATGAAAAAGGAATCCCTAGAAAAATAAATTAATGAAAATCTTGGAATTTAAAACCAAAGCGCACATTACCAATAAGGTAATCAAAATCCCTGAACTTCTCCCTTAAATTCAATCTTATTTTCACTTAATAAATTTGCCACTTCCCCTGTTATGATAATTTCTCCATTCTTTTCAATTGTTATACTTGTCTCCGCATTACCCAAAAATATGTTATCTACTCCTGTCCCTTGTATTAGTATTTCATCTTGCGCACTTAGTTCTACGCACCCCTTTTGTGCGTTGATTCCAAATATTTTACCCTCACAAATCATTTCAACTTGATCATTTGCTTCTATATGAATATTACTAGTTTCTATATTAAAATCTTGACCTGCTGATAACTTTATATTTTCCTTTGCTATCATTTCCATAAGTTCTTTGGTTTGAAAATATTGATCGTTTTCGGATTTTAAATGATACGTATCTTCTGCGACATATAAACTACGCTGATTAGAACTTTCAATTACATCATCACCACTGAAATAAATTACTTGTTCTTTTCCATTTAATAAAACCCCATTCTCTTTGTTTTCAATAACTATTTTACTGTTTTCATTTCCTGAAACCAAGGTTACTTGCTGCATATCACCTTTTGTCGCTAATTTAATAAGTGATCTTTCTGGTGATTCGTGCATTAATAATTGATGTTGTCTATATGTAATAAAATAATTATCAAAGCAATTTTTATCAATCACTGGGCTTTTCATCATTTCATTAGGTAAACTGCCTAAAATTACAGCTTGATTCGGGTCATTATACAAAAAACCAACAATAACCTCTGTACCATCTAGTAATGGGGTATGAAATCCTGCATTTTCTTTTTCATCAACTGGATTTACTGCAAAAGTTGTTAAGCGAGGAACGTTAAAAACAATTTTATTTTCTCTATCAAATAAGTACCGAATCTTATAATGCCCATTTTCATTTAAGTCTGCTTTTTCTTTATCTTCACCAACAATCTTTGCAGCTTACAAAGACAACATACCGTTTAATGATTTAGTTTTTTGTA
>JBFWPS010000061.1:0-9801 GCA_050249855.1 Gammaproteobacteria bacterium | reverse complement strand
TTACACGTATAATAATTAGCGATAAAAACATTGTAGAAAACTAGACTTATCAACAGCTTTTAAAAAACCTATAGTCATTATCAATAGGTTAGGTATTAAAAACTTGCACTTCGAGTTAGTTTCCCCACTACTCGGATATGTCCGATAAAGTTTATTATCGGACTATGATATAAGTCGATAAAATGCACGCTTCATATTCTTTTAAAACATTCATTATTTGTATTTCGTTAAATCTTTTCTTTTTCATCGTTAAAGTCTCCTGGTTATTACTTTACCAAAAAACTCTAATCGTTAGATGGGGTATTTTAAGGAAGGCTTACCTTTTCACCCCAAAGAATTTAAAATTTTATCAAAAAAAGATAATGAAAAAAAATCATTTTTATTATAAAAGATAATTTTAAAAAATAAATTCGAGACTAAAAACGAAAGAGTCAAAAATTAAGCAAGATAAGTAATTTAGTTATCAAATCGTTATTTTTAAATTTTGTATTTACATAATAAAGGATGACACACATGCGTAATCAATCAGGTAAAGAATTCTCGGACTTATCTAAAGATGTTTACAGAGGTGATGGAACAGATATATCTAATCAAAGACCCCCTGCGGGTTACGAAGCAGTTGTGGCAGTTGTCCAGCATTCAGCTTTATCCGCTGCTGTAGCAAATAGAAACCCTTTAGATTTGGGCTTAGGATTGAATCCCTCACCTGCTAGTTTATGGAGCGCGGAACCTCCTTTAAGAGCGGTCATTTACGTTAATCATAGTGAACAAAAGATAATTCCGGGGTATCGAGGTACCGATAACACAACAAATATTATGCAACATGATAGACTGACTTTACCAGTTGAGTGTCAACGATTCACTGAACAAGTACATCAAGCAGCCTTACAAGTTCAACAAAGATATCCAAACTACTCCATCACTCCAACTGGACATTCTCTTGGAGCAGGCATGGCAACATATCATGCAGTAAATCACAATCTTCCTGCGACAGTGTTTTGTACCCCGGGGATAGGCAGAAATCTGCATTCAAGATTTTCTCAGGACAGCTTTAGGCGAGTAACGGCTTATCAATCTAACGGTGACCCAGTAAGCGCTTTAAATACCGATCCGGTTAATGTTATTCATGTAGAAACACGTTCAGGATTTACTCGTGCGATAAATAGAGCAGCAAATATCGCAGCCCCTCCAGTCGTCGCTGCTGGTAATCTAATTCGTCAAGCAATGAAAGCACATAGTATTAATTCAGTTTCAAAAACGTTGGAAAGTACCTCAACTGGTCAACAACAACCACACAAAAGTAAACCTTGGATTTCAAGCGCAATAGATATTCGTAGATATCAAGCCTATAACCCATTTAACTACACACCATTTTTATCGATTCATAGTCCCTATCACCTAGGCCATAGTTTTAATACATTTCCAATATTAGGCAACTTTATTTCGCCTTTCAGAACACCTTTCTCATATGCTAATTACCTTTATAATAATGCTGAGAGTTACAACCGCGAAAGAGACTATATTTTTAGTAAAGCAAGAATTGGCTTGATTACCTATCTTGATACTATAAAATTGAATTTTACTGACCGAAGCACCGCAGCAAAAATACTCTTAAATTCTTATCTCTTACCAAAACTTGGTTTTGGACTATATAGTTCTTTTAAATCAGAATTAAGTCATTTTTCTAGCGTATTATCATCAACGGGATTGATCTCCTCCTACAATAGTTTACTGGGTGGCAAACAAATTTTAAGGTTATTATCAAATCTAGGTGTTATAGGTGGTGTTGAGACGAAAGTCGGTCAACTAGAGGGTTTTGAGCATACAACATCAAATATTTTACATAATCGTCACGTTATTGCACTCAAGATGGGTAATCAAAATAATATTTTTAGTAATGAAGAACTAAGACAGATCTTAAGAGAATTAGCTATTGGAATATACATATACGATACGCTACCATTTTTTAGTTTACATTTTAATGATAACGGTTATTTGTACCCCGTAATACATCCTGCATATGAAAACACATTGGTAGGTGAAGTGATCAGCTTGCTAGATTACCTGATGAAAGGCTATCTTAATGGTGGAGTTTATGAATTAGAACTTTTGAAAAATTGGCATCATACTAATGATATGAACCGCGATAATTTGCGATCAAAATTAATAGATTTAAAAAATTATTTCAAACAGAATTTATCGAACCTACCCTATGTCTCTTTGCGTGAAATGATGGTTAGAGAAGGTTTAGAAAGTAAAGAACAAGGAGATTTGTCAACTGATAGCAACTCAATATACGGGACGAAATTCAAAACCTCTTTTCGTATCATCGCAAAAACTTCAGATGTTTCTGAGGAAGATGGCATTTTTGTCGTTAATCCTACTTTTAAGGTAAAATATAGTGTTGACTTAATGCCAGACTACCAAGAAAAAATAGAAAATTATCGACGAATGAATGGTACTTATCCGGAAGAATATCAAAAGCTTCACCATCTTTATCAAACTATGGCGAAAAAAATTCATGAAGAAATGCCAATGCTTCCCATTTGTCGCGATTACTTCCAAATGCTTCATGTTATTTGTTTTTCTGCATATTATTTTAAGACAATGAAAAACTTAGGGAAAATGCCGGTTTTTGAAAAGACTCCAATTGCGCATCCTGCAAATTCACCCAAAGCATTTCCACCGGTCCCTGTTAGATACTATAAATTTTTTCCTATAAAAATCACCTTGAGGAACGTTGTAGAAGCGAGTGTCTCAGAAGAAAATGCTCAGACATTTCAAGGCAATAAACTAAATATATTATTAAAAAATATTGTTGAACAAAATTCATTAAACCCTGGCGAAGCACTTATTGATAAAATTGAGGGAATATTAAAAAAATTGCTGATAAATCAAATTCCTGAAGCCTATAGAGTTAACACAATTGAAGAAGAATATTTAAGAAAAAGCGCAGAAAAAATAATTGGACCCTTAATGGGCTTTGCATATTCATATAAAGTCAAATTTAACAACTTATTGAATAGGATTACACATCTTCCATCTTTCCCTACTGATCTTTCTAGAATAAACCAACTATCATCTTTAGATCGGAAAATTGCGAGCGTAATAGAAAACTTAGAAAAGTATCAAGTACAACAACTTACACTTCCAGAACCGGACTTGCCAGACGAAATTAAAAAAGTCCTTAAAGAAAATGCAGATGAAAGCTTACAACATAACCTTGCTGAATTAGAAAAAGTATTTCAAGAAAACGTAAAACAAATTAATCAGGATAAAGAACAATCTTTGAAAGAAAATGAACAAAATGCAGAAGAAGCACGGAAGAAAGTTAGGGAAGATACAAATGCCTATTTAGTACATTTAAACCAACAAAAAGCTGTAGGTGAACAAGAAATAGCAAAACTAAATGAACTACTTGCTGGTTTACCTACAGATGAAGCTTTAAGACAAATTATACGAACAGCGATTTATAAACAATATCCTCAAGCAAACGCACAAGCAGTTGAGCAAGTTGTAAACCAAGAACTACCTAAATCAATAACTAAGAGAGAATCAAATAGACAACAACTGCTCGCTGCAAAAAATTCTACTTCAACACAATTAGTTAAGATAATTGAAGAAATAAGAAATGTACCAATAAGGCTTGCACAAAACTTAGCAACGATTGATGCTCAAAAACAAGCAGCTGACCAAAAAATTATTCAATTCTATAATAATAAACATGAAGAAAATCGTCGATCGAAAAATGAAGCAACAGAAAAAATTAATGAAGCTATTCAAAATAAATTAATTGAAAATATGAAAAATGCGTTTAAAAATGTTATTAAATATTATATTGATAAATTAAAAAAACATCTCGAAAAAGCAAACAATCTTGTTGAACAAATCACTAAACTATCGACCATTGACATCAATTTGTTAGAGCGATACAGACACTCGATGTTAGATGTTGCAGATAGTGGGTTTTATCAAGAAGATGGTGATAACTTTAAAATTATTGGTGGTTGTAGTATGCAAACCACTAACATCAAAATTGGAAAAGTTTGGCCGAGCGATAAAAATCTGTTATTGAACTTAAGTTCCATGAGAAATACTAAAAATGCTCTTGAAACATTCAATTCAGATCCCATCAAACACAACGGTGAAGCTTATATGGCATTTACAATAGAGGTGGTTGAAACTTCAGGTGACATGGAAGAATATCTACCTTTACTTGAAACCTTAACTTCATCCAGCAACAATAATCAATTTCTAATAGATAATCAAACTCAGACTTCCGACAATATTTGCCTTGATCCATCTTCATCAGAACAGATATTTAATATCCATGCAAAAGATCATTTTGGTAATACCATTCTACATAAAGCTGCTGAATATTGCGATTTAAGTGTAGTATCAAACATCATCCAAAAGCAACCATCTCTAGTTAACACATCATCTAGCAGAAATACCTTACCAATACATGTAGCTGCAAGTGAAGGAAA
The DNA here is from genome assembly GCA_050249855.1 of Gammaproteobacteria bacterium. Taxonomy (GTDB): domain Bacteria; phylum Pseudomonadota; class Gammaproteobacteria; order JBGSLN01; family JBGSLN01; genus JBFWPS01. The sequence continues at coordinate 5,314 of JBFWPS010000061.1, read as the reverse complement.
CACTGATGTTGTAAGTTTATTATTGAAGATATCACCTACTCAACTCAATTCACCCAACCAATCAGGTGAAACACCTCTAATGACGGCTGCTCAACATGGTCATACCCAAACAGTGAAGCTTCTTCTAGAACATGGAGCAAATATAAATGTGCGTTTAATGAACGGTCTTACAGCTTTATGGAAAGCATTAATCAACGGATTCGAAGAAACAGCTTGCGAAATTTTAAAATCACCCGCCATCGATTTAACTTATGTTTTAGACAATGGTGAGAATGTTTTACACGAAGCAATCAAACAAAAACTTCATAAAGTTTCACTTGAGCTAGTTTCAAAAGGCACAAATGTTCTACAACGAAGAAAAACTGATGGTAAAACACCATGGCATTTAGCCTCAGAAAATAATTTAGTTGATCTTGTAAAAATCATGATTGAGTCTGGAAAAGTTCCTAATCTAAATTTAACTGTTGAAGGACTAGAAACTCAAACGAATGGAACAAGCTCTATTCATTTAGCTGTAAAAAATGGAAACCTAAAAATTATCAATCTTTTGATAAAATATGGCTCGAAGATCAACTTTAATCAAAGAGATCATCTAAATCGATCGGCTTTAGATCTCGCTATGGATTCTGGCCATGAAAAGATTGCAATTACTTTGGCTACAGTTTCTGGCGATCAAAACTCATTATTAAAGGCAGGTGAATTAAGATTATTTAGAGTTGGTGATGTATTGATTAAAAAAGGCTTGTCACCCATTGCTAGAATAAACGACATTGACTATCTTTATTATCTTATCATTCACGGGGAATATTTAAGAATTATTCAACTCAAAATACAATTAGATAAAAATATTAAATACCAGAATCATAGCCTAGTTGCATTAGCGGCCCAGCATAAGAACACTATATTTACTAATCATTTGATTTCTAAAGGTTATGAGTACTCAACTAATACCACAAGGAAATTAATTCATTGGATGGTTGCTGCAGATGATATTGGTTTTCTAAAATCATGGATAATAAAACATGATATTGGACAAGGTATAATAACCGAAGGGACAGAAAACGGCAAAGGTCTTGCATATTTAGCAGCTGAAAACGGAAGTTTGCAATGTTTAGGATTTCTTTTAAAACATTATTTAAACAATATTTCTACATTATCATGGAATGGAAAACATATTCTTGAGGCAGTTATACGCTCTAAAAAAAGTGATATTTTTGAAACCATATTACCCTATATAAATAATTTTGATATTATTATAAATAATGAAGGTTATACACCTGCAACCCTTTCCGCAGAACTAGGGCTAATCAAAACTTTAGAAAAACTGGTAAAATGTGGCGCTAACATTTTACGTATAGATCAGAAAAATCGAAATTGCTTAGAAATTGCTATTTTTCATAAAGACATAGATTTGTTGAAAGCTTTATCAACTTTAACCGCTATTGATTCTTGGCCGAAATCAATTCTAAACACGGCACGTCTAAATGGCAATAATCAAATTTTTAACTGGATTTATAAAACCCTCAGCTCTAATTCCGATGAATTTAGTAAAGAAGACCTTTTACCAAATGCCTTACACGCTATTCGTAAGGCTGACGCTGAAAGCTTAGAACAGATACTAGATCAAAATGTCAATATAAACACAGTCATAGAAGGATATACGCTGCTTGCTCATGCTATTCGTGAACAACAATACCTAATTATATCAAATCTAATCGCACGGCAAGCAAGTGCAGACTTTCCGGGTAATGAATCCTCTGCTCTCTTTCAAGCATGTTCACTAGGAGATATAGAAACCCTTCACAAAATATTCAATGCAGGACTATACAAATACCCGAATCCTGAAATATTCAAAATTCTTCCTTCTAAAGCATCTGAAAATTTATTTGTCTTGAATGCATTAAATGGTATTTTTTCAAACTACCTGGAACAAAAGAAACTTTTTGAATCAGCAATTCATCATGGAGACTATATTTCATTCGATAAACTAGTGAAATCTGGATTTTCAACAAACCGAACTCATATTCATGATGAACTGCTTGGTGAAACGCCACTCAGTTTCGCATTATTATTAAACCCAGTTTTAAATGGATTTCTTCAACTTGCTTTGGAAGAGATAGATATAAAAATCAAAAACAAACAAGGAAAATCACTAATAGATTATGTGTTAGAATTGCCTGCTGAATTAGTTAAAATTTTCTTATCTAGCATTAAAAAGCGTAAAGATGAATTTACTAAATTACTCGATTCTGAGTTAAAATCAAAACCATCTTTAACAATTAAGCTATCTAAAGATTTTGATTTAATCACCTTATTAGATGAACAAGGCTACCTTCAAAATTTCGTAGGATTTGAAAATAAAACGATACTTCATCTTGCAGTATTAAGCGGTAATTTAAAATTTTTAGAAACAAAGCTAAATACCCTCAACATAATTGACCAAGCAGATAATGATGGTCTTACCCCACTGATGCTAGCGGCCATCATGGGAAATGAAATTTTAGTAAAATTTCTTCTTTCCAAGAATGCAAATCCAAACATAACTGACAGATACGAAAGAAACGCCCTCATATATGCTGTTTTAAATAAACATACTTATGTAGCTAACTTTCTAGTTTCACATACAGAAAATTTAGATTTAATTGATAGAGATGGATTCAATGTGGCTATGTATGCTGCAAGGGAAAACCTTACACCAATGGTACGGTTATTTGTTGCAAATGGCATATCTACCAAGTTAGTGGATAAAAATGGATTATCTGCATTACATTTTGCTGCCATGGCTGGCAACGAAGAAATCACAGATTTATTAATTAACTCCGGTGATTTGAACAATGATTCACTAAGAAATCTTAAAACTCCATCGCCGTTACAGCTTGCGGCTAGAAACGGTCATTTGACCGTCTGTTATAAACTCCTGAAGGCAGGAGCAGATCCTTCATACGAAGATGAAAATAATTTTACAGCGATTGATTATAGTTTGATGTCTAGCAGACCTGAGCTGATTGACCTTATGAAGCAAACAACAGGATATCAAAAAGGTGGCCGTGATATACATATGATTCGAGCATGTTGTTTTACAGATAACGTCACCAACTTAAGACTATTGTTAAACGATGGTTGTAATGTAAATGCAGTTGATCAGCACGGAAGAAATGCTTTATATTTTTCAAGCATATATAATTCTGTTTTATGCGCCAAATTATTGTTAGAACATGGCTGCAATCCTACTCAAACTGAAATTATGAGCCAGGAAACATCACTCTCAATAGCAGCTAAAAGAGGCAATACATCGATAGTAAGAGCTATCAGCTCATACACTTACCCCAATCGATTATTTAATAGAAATGGTTATACACCATTGATTGAAGCGATTCTAAATGGCAAAACATCTACCGTACTAGAACTAATTCAATCCGGCGCAAACATAAATGAAACAACTTCACAATATCAACATCCAAATATTCTTTGTTTAATGCAGAGTGACTTCACAATTATTTGCACTATCTTATTATTCAGCAGAACCCTTCCAGATGAATCGGCTATACTGAATTTACCAGATTACCAAAAAGCCAGAATACAGAAGCAACTTCCATTACTCCAAAATATAAAAGCACAATGGGAAGAATCAATAGTCAAACATGATAGTTATTTACATTTAGCAATAAGACTTGGTTGTGTTCCGGCTGTGCATCTCTTACTAGAGCGCGAACCGTGTTTATTAGCTTATGAAAATGTAGAACATGAAACTGCAATTTCACTTGCCGAAAAAATGACTTCTACTTATCCGGCCATGAAATGTGCGCTATTAAAATATTCTTCTGAAACTGAAAATCAAGATTTTGATTATAGCGAATGGATAGTTAGTTGTCCTGATACAAATAAAATATCAAACTTAAACACATTTAAAAATATGTAATTTACAATAATATAACTTTAGGAACTAAAAAATGATTAATGCTGATAGTACTGAATTACAGTCCTTTACATCAAAAAATGATCAAAAAAATGACTTGCCACAATTAAATCATTTAGCCAATAATCTGTTAATGCTTCTACAAGAACATATGGATCAGAATTCAAAAACTATATTAGAAAAATATTTTTTATTTTTATCTGATTTATCACTTCAATTTTTATATCAAGGTTTTCTGAATACTTCTCCAGAAGAAAAATCAAAATATTTATCAACGACAGCCAACTGGTTGAAAGAAAATGTAACTCAAACAGATATACAGCTATGGAATAGCCTTTTTCTAGAACAATATCCTTGGAACAAATTATACAGCCCAGAATGGTTTAAGGTTTCGTCTATTATTAAATCACTGACAACGATGGATAAAATGAATTCAAAAAATGCTCTTGCATGGTTAAAAGCATATTTCTCAGTCACAGTCGTAGTAGAGATGAATACTGAACTTTGGAAATCCATTTGCTCAACGTGGGTTAATTTTTTTGGTTTAATCGCCTCTTTTCTTTATCTTTTGCCCCCTGCTCCATTAAAACCTATTAGCTATTCACTCGACTCTAGTTATTTAAATATGGTTAATTATCTTTTAGAATTTAATAAAAATCATATCGAAGAACAGATACTTTTAATAAATGACTTGCCTTCAGAAGATGAATTAGAAAACAACCAAATGACACTAGCTAACCATAAAGGTTTACTCAGCAGAAAAATAATTATCAATCAATCAATCACAACTTCTTCTGTTGCTTTAGAAACCCAGCTAAACGAAATTAATAATCTGGTTGACCTAGAACAATTTATTGCCTCTTCTCTGCTTTTGGTCTCTCAGGTCAAACAAAATTGTTTCAAAATTATATATGATTTTTTTAACTCTTTAAGTAATGATACAAAATATTTTCAAAATGTAGCCGAAAAAAGATTAGTAGCATCAATTATAATACCGGGATTAAAATCCACTGATGAATCATGGAAAGATTTAAATAGCTGGCTTATATTAGCAGGCAGAATAAAAAGAGAATATGGAATAGAAATATTGAAACGATTAGTAGATATTTCGTTTCAACAGCCAAATGAACCTATAAAGCATATTTGTCAATGTTCTCAATTTTTTCTAGAATTAGTAAAATTTTTTGACGATGCCCTGAAAAACAATAAACAAAAAGTATCTCATTTTTTATCTAAATTTTCTCCTATATTTAAAGAAGGTATATTTTCCGATTCAGCTCAAGCTCAGCGAGAAAATAAAACCTTTAAGCAATCTTCGAAACCAGCTGATCCTAAATCTGATAACCCTACAACGATCTATAGTTCAACGAGCAAAGGGCACCTTTTAAAAGTCACTAA
>JBFWPS010000060.1:0-9860 GCA_050249855.1 Gammaproteobacteria bacterium | reverse complement strand
TAATATAAACATATTTAACTGACGAAAAAAAAGAAGAATTCATAAAAGGCGGACATCTGGTTATTCAAGATGATGGTGAGTTTTATCAAAAATGGGTAGCGGGTTGTCAAAACAAAAATAATCGTACGAATGCTTCAAGTCACTTTTCCATTGATAATCAATTTTCTATTCAAGGTCAGTTTGTGAAAGAATGCTTATTCGGTACAACTGAAAAAGATGGAAAAAAGTGCACTTGGATACAATTAGAAAGTCACCCAGTAGGTTTATTAAATTTACATGGACACATGTTATCTTATGCACGATATAAAATGACAGGGATGAATCAAGGTCCTAGGAGTGGTGCTTCCATTCATACTGAAAAAAGTAATCCTATGATTATTAGTGGTGGACATACTTAATAGTTGAAGAGTAGGATTAAGAACCCAAGGGCCCGTAATCCACCCTAGAAAACTTAAGAAGCTAATTTAGTAATAATCTCGGCCAAATAATTCGCATGCTTTGTTATGATTTTTTCATCTTCACCTTCCACCATCACACGAATTAAAGGTTCGGTGCCAGAACTTCTAATTAAAACACGCCCATAGCCAGAAAGTTTATTTTCTACTTCCTGAACGGCTTCGTTCACTCGAGCATCATTAACTAAATTCTTCGCATTTTCATTATTAACTTTTACGTTAATTAAAATTTGTGGGTAGGTTTTAAGTTCTTGCTTAAGATCATGTAATGATTTTCCAGAATGTAACATTGCTAATAACACTTGTAAGGCAGAAATAACGCCATCACCAGTGGTTGTTGCATAACGACAAATAATATGTCCGGATGATTCTCCTCCCAAATCCCAGTCATGCGCTTCTAATTCCGCTAGTACATAACGATCACCCACTTTCGTACGAATAAAATCAATACCTAAAGCTTTCAAACTACGTTCTAAGCCAAAATTACTCATCAATGTTCCTACTACACCACCTTTCAATTGATGATTGGCATAACGATCTCGTACAATGATGTAAAGCAACTCGTCACCATTGACAATTTCACCTTGATGATCGACCATCATTACGCGATCACCATCACCATCGAGCGCAATACCTAAATCAGCTTTTTCTGCCACTACTTTCTTTTGAAGATTCTCAGGATCCGTAGAACCACAATCTGCATTAATATTCAAACCATTTGGTTTTACATTCATTTCAATCACTTCAGCACCTAATTCGCGAAATACATGGGGAGCTACTGCATAAGTCGCACCATGCGCACAATCCACGACAATCTTCAAATTTTTTAAACTAGTATGTGCTGGAACAGTGCTTTTGCAAAATTCAATATAACGGCCTCTTGCATCAACCACACGAACCGCTTTACCTAATTCAATTGAAGGAACTGTTTTCATTTCTAACATTAAATATTCTTCAATGGCATTTTCAACTTCATCAGGTAATTTCATTCCTTCAGCTGAAAAAAATTTAATCCCATTATCTTCATAAAGATTATGGGATGCACTAATGACAATACCAACGTTTGCTCGCAAAGTTCTGGTAAGATAAGCAATCGCGGGTGTTGGCATAGGCCCTAATAAATGGATATCCACACCGGCGGCTGATAAACCTGCTTCTAAAGCAGATTCGAACATATAACCTGAAATTCTAGTGTCTTTGCCAATTAATACTTTACTACTACCGTGCTTTGCTAATACTCTTCCAACAGCCCAACCGAGTTTTAAAACAAAATCTGCCGTAATAGGATATTCACCTACACGACCACGTATACCATCAGTACCAAAATATTTTTTAATCTTATCCATTCTTTAATTTACTCCAGCAATTGAATTGACGACTTTTAATGCCTGTACGGTTTCTAAAACATCATGCACACGTAATATATTCGCACCATTTTGTGCAGCAATAATGCCAGCTGCTATACTTCCATATAAACGTTTTTCAGGAGATTCATTTAGCAATTTTCCTATAAATGTTTTTCGAGAAGCACCAACTAAAATGGGTAATTTAAATTTTTTAAACGCTTCTAAATGTTTAAGCAACATTAAGTTTTGTTTTAAATTTTTTCCAAAATTACCATGCCCAATACCTGGGTCAATGATAATATTTTCACGCTTGATACCAGCGTTAATACACACATTAATTCTCTCATCTAAAAATTGCATTACTTTGCTTACCACTTCTTCACCTAATTCATCTTTTGCATCATTAGGTTTTCCAGATGGATATTGCATATGCATCAAACAAACGGGTATTTGAAGTTCAGCTACCGTTGCTAATGCCTCTTCATAGCGTAATGCTCTCACATCGTTAATCAATGAAACACCTAATTCAGCAACCGCACGCATAACTTCTGGTTTACTGGTATCAACTGAAATTGGAACCGTGATATGTTTTTTTAATAATCTTATAACTGGCAGCAAACGATCCAACTCTTCTTGTAAACTTAAATTAGGATTTAATTGGGGATTTGTTGCTTCTGCACCAACATCGATCATATCAGCGCCTTCTGCCACCATTTTTTCAGCATGCGCTAGCGCAGCTTCAGGTTTTAGGTGTCGACCAACTAAAGCTTGAGAATCAGGTGTAATATTGAGAATACCCATCACGATGGGAGATTTTTTTGATATTAGTTCTTGCATGTTTGGTTAGTTTTTTATAACCCCCTCACCCCAACCCTCTCCCCCAACAAGTTGGGGGAGAGGGAGTCAAAAATTGTAGGTAGGATTAAGACCGAAAGCCTGTCAGCCAATCTACAATCATTGTTATTCGCTACTCTTTCCAACCCGCTGGGGGTGTTGGTTCCTTCCCAGCCATAATTTCTTCAATTTGTAGTTTCTCGATCGTTTCAAATTTCATTAAAGCTTCCGCCATCACATGCAATCTATCTAAATTCTTCTGTAAAATATCTTCAGCGCGTTTGTAATTACGATCAATGATCAAACGAATTTCTTCATCAATTTGTTTTGCTGTGCTATCTGACAATTCTTTCCGTTTTGCAACACTATGACCTAAAAACACTTCATCTTCTTCTTCGTTATAGGTCAATGGCCCTAGTTTTTCAGATAAGCCCCATTTGGTAACCATATTACGTGCTATTTCAGTTGCTCTTTGAATATCGTTTGATGCACCTGTTGTAACACTTTCACTACCAAAAATAATTTGCTCAGCAACACGACCACCAAACAAACCTGACAATTGACTTTCTAAATATCGTCTTGTGTGGCTATGGCGATCTTCTTCAGGTAAAAACATAGTTACACCTAAAGCTCTACCCCGAGGAATAATACTTACCTTATAAACTGGATCATGCTCTGGAACACTCAAACCAACAATAGCGTGTCCAGCCTCATGATAGGCTGTTAGTTTTTTCTCATCTTCGCTCATCACCATAGAACGACGTTCAGCACCCATTAAAATTTTATCTTTTGCTTTCTCAAAATCATGCATATCTACATGACGTTTATCTTCACGCGCAGCAAACAATGCAGCTTCATTAACTAAGTTAGCCAAATCAGCACCTGAGAAACCTGGGGTACCACGAGCGATTACAACAGGTTCTACGTCATTTGAAATTGGTACTTTACGCATATGTACTTTAAGAATTTGTTCTCGACCTAGAATATCTGGTAATGGAACCACAACTTGCCTATCAAAACGACCTGGTCTTAATAAGGCAGGATCTAAAACATCCGGTCTATTGGTTGCGGCAACCACTATTACCCCTTCTTTACCTTCAAAACCATCCATTTCTACTAACAATTGATTCAAGGTTTGTTCACGTTCATCATGACCACCCCCTAAGCCAGCACCACGATGTCGACCAACTGCATCAATTTCATCGATAAAGATAATACATGGCGCTTGTTTTTTAGCTTGATCAAACATATCGCGTACACGTGAAGCACCCACACCCACAAACATTTCAACGAAATCAGAACCTGATATTGTGAAAAATGGAACTTTTGCTTCCCCAGCTACTGCTTTTGCTAATAAAGTTTTTCCGGTACCTGGTGCACCAACCAATAAAACACCTCTAGGAATTTGTCCACCTAACTTTTGAAATTTTCCCGGGTCACGTAAAAAATCAACTAATTCTTTAACTTCTTCTTTCGCTTCTTCAGCGCCAGCCACATCTGCAAAAGTTACTTTAACTTGATCTTCCCCCAGTAATCGCGCACGACTACGTCCAAAAGATAAAGCGCCCCCTTTTCCACCGATACCGCCTTGCATTTGGCGCATGAAAAAAATCCAAATACCGATTAAAAGCAACATAGGAAACCAATTAATGAAGATATGCATTAATAAACTTTGTTGCTCTGGTGGTTTACCTTTAACATCAACGTTACTCTTAAGTAGATCAGATAATAGGTTTTGATCAGGTAAAGGCATATAAGTTGTAAAAGGTTTATTATCTTGAGTTAAACCGTGAATTACTTGATCTGAAATCGTTACAGTACTGATATTGCCTTGTCCTACATTATGCAAAAACTGTGAATATGTCATTTTTTCTTCACTGGTGCGTTGAGGACCAAAATTGCTAAAAACAGAAACTAATATCACTGCAATCACAAGAAAAAGAAGAAGATTTTTTGTCATGTCGCTCAAAATAATAACCTCTCTGCTATTGTTTTAATAAAATTACTATCTTATGTTTTTCGCAACAAGATAAACTTCATTTGAACGTGCACGCGAAGCAGGTGGTTTACGTACAACCACTTTCGTAAACGCTTTTTGCAATACACGCAAAAATTCTGTAAATCCTTGTCCTTGAAACACTTTTACTACAAAACTACCACCTGGGCGCAATATTTTTTTAGCCGCATCAAATGCCAATTCCGCCAACATCATTGCTCGCGCTTGATCAACATCACGAATGCCACTCATATTAGGCGCCATATCCGACAATACTAAATCCACAGGCTGCCCATTTAATAAATTTAACAAAGCACCATAAACTTCGTCCGTTGTAAAATCACCTTGGATAAATTCAACCTCAGAAAGCGGTTCCATTGCTAAAATATCAAGTGCGATAACACGACCTTTTTCGCCCACTTGATCCTTTACAATTTGTGACCACCCACCAGGTGCTGCACCTAAGTCTACAACAACCATTCCTGGTTCCAGAATTCTATCCTTTTCTTGGATAGCTAACAACTTATAAACAGCTCTGGAACGATAACCTTGTTTTTGAGATTGTTGGACAAAGCGATCCGCAAAATGTTCTCGAAGCCATGTTTTGCTACTTTTTGAACGAGTCATAGCTATCCTTTTGTTTGCATTTTTTGTGCGACTTATCTAATATAGCCACATGATGCTAACAAATCTCCAACGTAAAACATTAAAAGCCCAGGCCCACCATTTAAATCCTGTGATTATGATTGGCGCTAAAGGTCTTACACCTCAAGTCGTACTCGAAACAGACAGAGCCCTTGAGACACATGAACTGATCAAGGTCAAAATCCATGTCGCTGATCGTTCTATTCGCAAAACTATTGCACTTGATTTATCTAAACAGTGTCATGCCGAATTTATTCAAATCATTGGGCAAATTGCTATTATTTATCGAAAGAAAATCTAAATTTTATTATCAAATACACTAAACCATTAATAGTTTTTCAAACACAATTTCAGCAGCAGCCAATGTATCTTGAATATCTTCATCAGAATGTGCTAACGACATAAAACCGGCTTCATAAGCAGAAGGCGCAAGATAAATCCCTTTTGCTAGCATACCATGAAAAAACTTTTTGAACTGTTCAATATTACAAGTTGCAACATCATCATAATTTTGCAATCTTGTTTGTTCAGTAAAAAATAATCCAAATAAACTCTCAACATGTTGAATACAAAGTGGAATACCATAAGTAGCCGCACGTACTTTTAAACCATCAACCAATTTTTCAGTTTTTATACGTAGTGTATCGTAAACTCCAGGTTGCATTAATTCTTTGAGGGTTGCTAATCCGGCAGCCATTGCAACTGGATTTCCTGATAATGTGCCTGCTTGATATACAGGCCCAAGTGGTGCCATAAATTCCATAATTTCTTTTTTTCCACCAAAAGCACCTACTGGCATACCACCACCAATAATTTTTCCTAAGCTTGTTAAATCAGGCGTAATACCAAAAAAACCTTGCGCGCCAGACAAGCCTAAACGAAAACCAGTAATGACTTCGTCAAAAATAAGCACGGTGCCAAAGCGATCACATAAATTTCTAAGTCCTTTTAAAAAGGCTTGTGATGGAAGAATACAATTCATATTGCATGCAACAGGTTCTATAATTACGCCTGCTAATTGCTCACCGAATTTTGAAAAAATCTGTTCCACCTCATCAAGATTATTATAAGAAGCCGTTAAAGTGTGTTGGGTAAAATCTGCAGGAACCCCTGCACAACTTGGAAGACCTAACGTTAAAACGCCTGAACCTGCTTTAACAAGTAATGAATCAGCATGTCCATGATAACAACCAATAAATTTTAAAATTTTGTCACGCCCAGTAAACCCACGTGCTAATCGAATAGCCGTCATCGTTGCTTCCGTGCCTGAATTGACCATTCGCACCATTTCGATTGATGGAATTAATTTTGTTATTAACTCAGCCATTTCAATTTCAATTGCTGTAGGAGCACCAAAACTAAGCCCATTAGATGCGGCTTCATTAACAGCTTCGATAACAGCAGGGTGAGCATGTCCTAAAATCAAAGGGCCCCAGGAACCAACATAATCAATATATTGTTTTGAAGACGCATCATAAACGTAAGGGCCAAAACCACGCTCAAAAAAAAGTGGCGTTCCACCTACACCATTAAATGCACGTACGGGTGAATTAACACCACCGGGGATAAAATGTTTAGCTTTTTTAAATAGAACCGCATTACTACTCATTCAATCATGCCTTAATTTGCTTTTCACGAATTTCATCTAATGTTTTACAATCGATACACAAGGTGGCTGTAGGGCGTGCTTCGAGTCTACGTATACCAATTTCAACACCACAAGCATCACAGTAACCATATTCATCGTGATCCAGGCGTTCCATTGCCTCATCAATTTTCCAAATTAAATTACGTTCACGATCGCGTGTGCGTAATTCTAGATTAAATTCTTCTTCTTGGCTGGCACGATCACTCAAATCAGGATAATTAATTGCATCATCACGCAAATGATGCATAGTTCTATCAACCTCTTGCATCAATTCCATTTTCCAGCGATTAAGAATTTCGCGAAAATGATTTTTTTGCGTTTCATTTAGATATTCTTCACCTGGCGTAGGAGCATAAGGTTTTAAACCAAACAAACTATGTTCCGTAATAGAAACGGGTGCTTCCAAGTATCTAAAGTCCGTCTCATCTACTAATACCGGCTTTACATCTTTTGGTTTTGTCGGAACTTGTTTTTTTACAACCCGTTTAGATTCTTTCTTTATAGTTTGAATTTCTTTCGTCAACTTAGTAGCTTTAGTAGGTTTAACTACCTTTACAGGCTTAGTCGTTTTAGCTTTAACTGTAGTTTTAGTTTTAACAGTCTTTGGAACTACTTTTTTTGTTTTACTCGTAGTTTTGGTAACCTTTGCGACTTTACTGCCTTTTGAAGTTTTATCTGTTTTGTTTACCTTTTTGGTCGCACTAGCCTTTTTTACATTAGCAGGACTTTTTTTAGCCTTTTTAGCCACAACTTTAGATACTTTTGTTGTTTTAGACACAGCTTTCACGGTCTTTTTAGGCGTAGCGACCTTCTTACCAAGTTTCGTTTTTGAAATTGGCTTCTTTACCGCTTTTGATTTTGATTTTGATTTTGTCTTTGTTCTCTCTGCCATAGCCTTTCTCCGAAATTGTTCTTAAAAGCTGTCAATAAAGACGTGTGTATATATCAAATTCACATGAACCAAGCAAGATAAAAGGCAATTTTCATTAAATATCATGTTTAATATGGCAATACAATCACCTTTGTACCAATTTTCATAAAGTTACGAGTCAACCATAATGCATCATTAGGAGTTACTCTGATACAGCCGTGGCTTAAATTCTTAGAGCCAGATACATGGTATGAACCATGGATCGCATAATTCCCATGAAAGAACATGCAATAAGGCATAGGGGCCCCACCTTTCCCTAAAGGAAACTTACTTGATTTACAACCAGCCCCTCCTTTGGAATAAACAAAAAAGGTGCCTACAGGTGTATGACAACCTCTATGTAAATCAGAGCAATAGTTCTGACCACCTGAAGCTATCCCTGATTTGACTAAATGCCCATTAGAGTCATAGGCATGAAAACTATGCGTTTTGGGGTTAAATACAAAAGTACCCGCATAATAAGTCGGACTTGAGTGGCTAGCGTATTTGGCAAAAATAGGCGATGCATTTGCATCAAAGCCTAACGTACATCCTAAAATTAGCGCAAACACGATTGTTTGTATATTTTTTAACCTCATAACAAGCTCCTTATTAATTTTTTAAATAGAGCATGAATTAATCATTAGATATAAAAATAGTACATTTTTGAAACATTGCATAATAATTAGTAAAAATATTCAATGCCGGTTGCTTTATAGCTTGTGCTATAATTGCCCTATATGATCTAAAAATATATATTATGATTAGGAAGGCTGATATGCCCGGAGCTAAACACAAAAGATCTATAAATGTTGAGAACGCAAAAACATCTACAAAACATGATAAACCAAACGTACCTACAAGACCTGAGGCAGCAAAAAAATAAATGAACTGCAAGTAAGAATAGATAAGACTAGAGATGACACTATAAGCAATATTCGCGGGGATCACCTTACCGTTGAAAATAGGAGGACAGGAGCTCGATCTGGCTCTCGTGGTGGTCTCTTTAAGTCAGAGCCTTCAATAATCGCAATTGATTGTGCTAATCTAAATAAATCTATGAACATGTTACTTCAAAGTACTGTACGCTTAGCATTCACAAACGATCCAGATATTGATAAGCGATACGAGAACTTACAAACACTTTCTTCCCAATCCGATAGGCTAATAAAAAGTTCTGAATTTAAAAAATTGATTACATATAAAGATAGTTGTGAACCGGTAGAAAAATATATAGGCGCAGTCAGTGCAATAGGTAAATATATTTATTTCAATGCTGAAAAACTTTCTATTGAAGTCGCCGATCAGAGTGGCATGATGTTGCTTACTGATAAGGCTAAGGAATATCATCAATATGCGTCAAGTTCGCCACCAGAAATTCCAAGGATGCAAAAATAGCGCAATTTAAGTTAATTTTGCATTCTTGCTGTTGTCACACGCTCGCGATTTTCCAAATCGCATAAAGTTTCAATTTCACTAAAACCATTTTTTTGAAGTAGTATTCTAACGACTTCACCTTGCTGGCAACCATGTTCTAGTAATATCAAACCTTCTGGTTTTAAATAATTTTTTGTTTCTTGCGCTAAAATATTTAGTGCTTCCAAACCATTATCTTTTGCCACTAATGCATGTATAGGTTCATAGCGTATGTCACCTAGTAAATAAGGATCATTCTCTGATAAATAAGGTGGGTTACTAACAATAACATCATACCTATCTCTTATATTTAAAAACCAATTACTTTGAATAAAGTTAATGTTATTAATTTTTAAATTTTTTGCATTTTTTCTAGCAACATCCAAAGCTTTGATGGATATATCAACTGCATCGACATGCCAGTGCGGCTTTTCACTCGCAATAGCGAGCGCAATAGCACCTGAACCAGTTCCTAAATCTAATATTTTTAAATCGTTTTTTGTGAATTTTTTTTTCAAAACAAGTTCAAATATTAATTCTGTTTCAGGTCTTGGAATTAAGGTGTCCTCTGTGACTGTTAAATCCAAAGACCAAAATGATTTTTTACCTA
>JBFWPS010000059.1:0-9926 GCA_050249855.1 Gammaproteobacteria bacterium | reverse complement strand
TTTTTTTTATGTTTTAATTTTTTATAATTATTATTTGTTTCAAAATTCCCTCGGTTTACGAGTAATTCACAAATTTCATGATTGTCAACATTCATATCTTTTAATTCAAGCATTCTTCTATAAACCCTCCGAAGGTCGTATTCATCCCAGCTTATTGATTCTGATAATAATAATCTTGAAGCGTTTAAATCATTACATTCAAGGACATCTCTTAATAAGTTCAAACGCATCGTTTCTGTTAATTGATTTAGTAGGCTCTTTAAAATGTCCATGCTATTGTTTCTTAATGCTAAATAGGATGCCGTCAATAAAAATCTATCTTTATTTAAAATAGTATCGGGTTTTAAAGTAAGTCGCTTTAGAGAATAAAAAAGTAAATCAACATTAATATTTTTCAGTACTGATATTTCTACATAAGGACATCGCAAATTCATTGCTAAAGTCTGCACTTGTTGTGATGAAATCTCACGAGCCTCCACTAAATCACATTTATTTGCAAATATCACTATTGGAACATCCATACCTTTTTGCTCACGAATTCTGTTAACATGTTGAGTAACTTGAGAAAGACTTTCCTTAGAAGTCAGAGAAAAACCGACTAAAAATGCTTCGCTATCTGAAATAGTAGACGGCCAAAACCCACTATACTCTTCTTGAGCACCAGGAATACGAATATCAAAAAGAGCTCTTCTATCGTCTATGTTCCGTTCAACACGATAAGAATCATAAACATTTGCCATATAACATGTACAAAAGTGTTGATTGACAAAGCGCTCAGCTAAAGAATGCCCCCCAGTTCCGCCTGCTCTAAAAATGCCGACAATAAGTTCATCAATTTGATTCGCTTGATTGTCTCATTGGTTCCAAATACTTTGCTGTAAAACCCTCATGTGTCTATTAAACTCTCTCAAGTTATTATTTTTGATTGCTTCATTAAGTTGAGATAAAGATGGTATCCTCGCTTGGTTACGGTTTAGAATTGAACGAATCATTTTTAATGTTCTCCATTATTATAAGTTATTTAGTTTAAAATTTCATTTTGTTATAGTAACTATCGAATGTTTCATCGAACCAATCTAAATTTGTTTCAAATGGCTTCGAAAGATCATTTTTCTGTTCCGAAGTATTTCGGGAACGTTCACTCCATAAATCAGGTCGTTTTCTACGGTCATAAGGTAAAGTATTTCTTGTTAATTGATCATTGTTACTAGCTTGTTCTAACAAACTGTCTAGTATCACTTGATCTGAATGATAGATATTCGCATTATCTTGTTTTGTATCATCAGCACTAAGTGATTTAATTTTTTTCAAAATTAAATCTGCTTTAGAATTTCCTGGATCCAAGCTTAATATATATTGAAAGTCAAAAATTGCTGACGATAAATTGTTTAAAAAAGTATGACATAATCCACGATAAAAATAAGCATCTATGTAGCAATCGTTAAAAATAATTGCATTAGAAAATAATTTTACACCATTTGTGTAATCTTTATTTAGATAATACGCTAGTCCTAATATATGATGGCTTATTGACTTTGTTCGTAATTGTGGAGAAAAATATCCCCAGCCATTTAATTCTACCGTTATGGGACTAGTTTCATCTTCGAATATATTAGCCTCTATAATTTCACTAGCAAAATGCTTCAAATCAGCAATTCCAGCTTCAATCTGATTCAACTGTAAACGAGCTATTCCTCTGAAAAAATACGATAGTAATAAATCTGAATCTAGAGAAATTGCTTGATTAAAGTCATCTATTGCATCTGAGAAGCAAAATTGAAATAGTTTTAAAATACCACGATATTCTATTACATTTTTTAATGTACCGATACTCTCACCATAAGGAGATTTATAAGCAGACTTATAAATAGACATAATTTTTTGATATGTAGCAAAATCAAAAATATGTTTTCTTAAAGTTAGATGGTTTAATGCTAGACTTATCAACTCATTAAATGCTATATCATCATAATTCACTTGCTCATCAAAACTTTTGGAACTCGAATCAGCCGTTTTATCATCTTCATATGAATTTTCTTCTTTGAAATCAGATTCAGAAGATCCAATTGGTGTTTCAGTTTGACTAATCGATGTAAGTGATGAAGTACTTGAGGAGACCAAAGCAGTTGAATCCGACATTAGCTGATTAGGATAATTATTTGATTGTTGAACTAATTGGGGACGAGATGTAAAGAGCCGGTTCAAAGCAACATTGATAACCTCCGAAATACCTTCCTGTGTTGTATCATTAAAAACCACCAGAGGAGCACCAATTGTTTCAATATAAGCTTTTGCAGTCTCGAAAGTAAATTTTATGTTTTCAGTATCATCTGCATTCTCCTGTTTAGATTCTTCCGCTTCATTATAAGCAAATACGAGTGGTACTTGTGTCAAAGGCAAATCGAAAAATTTACCAATTCGAGCCAAGTCATCCAGGTCAAATGAGTCACGACGATAATTAAAGCAATAAACATAAATATCATGTTTCTTACTATACAGTCCGTCTATATCCAGTTCTAGTTTACATATCATATTTTGATATACTGTATCTTTTGATTTTATTTCGAGTGTATATAAATCATAGGAGTCATCACCAATCATTGGTTTTCCGTATAAATATGAATATACAATTTTTTGTTGCGTCGATTGCGAAGGGTATTGTTTTCCTAAAAATCTCATTCTTATTGGAATTTTGATATCATTCTTACTGAATAGTGCAATAAGTGCGAAATTATTTACACCTTGTTCTCGCAATTTAACTGCCTCAGAAATAGCACGAATAAGTGATTGCTCAGACCATTTAGTATTAATACTTAAAATCAACTTTACTTGGTTAATATTATTATCTGCAATAGCTTCAAGCAAAAATCTTAAATGATCACTTTGATCGATTTTTTTTGATACCTGTAATAAAATTTTACTGCTTTTCAGTGTCAATGCTAACTCGAATACTTTTAAATAAAATTTATGCTCTTGGCTCTTGAATAATTCATTCATTTTATCTGTTGATTCTGTTAAGTTAGCTTGATCTTGATTACAATTAACTTTTTGAAGCAGCATCTCGAATGCTTCATTAACATTGTTACCAGACTTTGCTGACGTTTCGATATAATTAAGTCCATATTTTTTAGCAAACTCTTGAGCTTTTGCTTCACTGATGACTCGTTCTGAAGCAAGATCTGACTTGTTCCCAACAATAATAATGGGTGTTTCATGGGTATCTTTTACTCTACGAATTTGTCCTATATTTTCAACGAGAGCTTCAAGTGTTGAGCGAGCTGTTAATGAAAAAACCAACATAAAACCATCAGATTCCTCTATATGACTCTTATGATATGCAGTAAATGACTCGTTACCAGCTACATCAGCAATACTGAGACAATAAATTTCACTATTATTAACAATATACTTTCTAAACTTATCATTTAATGTGGGACGAGACATTTCATTAAATCTACCTGTTACAAATCTTTCCGTTAAGGCAGTGCGGCCACATCCACCCGAGCCAAAACTTACTAAATTAATAGTACGCACAGACAAAAATCTTTTTAATTCAGCTTGACATTTTTGGTTAAATTTACCCAAGTTATCACTAGCAATAATCTGTTTAAATGATCCAGAAAGTTCTCCACTTGCAATAGCTCCATTGCGCTCGAGAAGTGCAATGATTGAATCGTGTTCAAATTCATAGGCTTTTTGAAGAGCATAATTCAATGATGAAAAACTCCATTTGGTACTTGCTTTTAAAAGCAAATTTACCTCATCAACATTATTTTTTTGGATTGCTAATAATAAAACTGGTAACCTTATTTTTTCATCTAGATGTTTAGCAGACTTCATAAGAATTTTGATTTTATTCTGTCGTGATGCAAGTCGATAGGCTTCAGCATAGCAACCTGATTCAGAGTTCAGAATGTTATCAACTAATTTTATCTGTGCATTTTGTGCCAACCTTTCTTGTTTAAATAATTTCTCAGGACTCATCCCAGCTTTTTTATTTATACTGAATAGTTCAGATTGATTATTTCGTACTTTTTTTAGCACTTCTGAAAATGCTGGCGAATCATCTTCTTCTATAGCATTCAGAAATTTGTGGAATGTAACATTAGTCGAGAGCAGTCGCATTTTTTCTAGATTGAAGTCATTAGTATCGTCGTTTAATGTTTCTTTGATAATTTCAGTTTTATTCAAAGTTGTTCCAAATTGATTTTTTTGTACTAACTTAGAATGATCTAGTGCTGATTCTTTGATTTGTTGTTCAAAATTTTTAAGCCAAGTAATTTTCAATCTTTTGATTTCATTCATATCAATTGTGAAATAGAATGCCAAAATTTTTGCCATTTGATATAATGCACGAGCTGAATTAATCAAACCAACAGCATCCAACTCACAATCTCCAATTTTGATTAAATTCAATTGAGCATTAATTTCTATATCTAAAACACTTACAATCGCGTCAATGCGTTCATTTTTTGAAATTCCTGATATACTTTGAGATAATTTTTCCCAAGTTATACTTTGAGCTATTTTATTTAGCGTTGAAGACAGCCTATTTTGTATGATTTCGTTTAATTTTAATCTATAACTTAATAATTCTCGTTGTGACTTCGATAAGTTTTTTATTCTGAAAACAAGATCATTGAAGGTATTCATCATAGGGATAAACGAGGAAAGATCAGTATTATTAAGAATTTGATTAAGTTCTTTAATTAATAAGTTAACTTCATCAAGCTCAGCATATTCTAATGTGGTCTTTAATGATAATAATTGCTCATGAATTTTATTTGCAACTCGATCAATATCGAAAAATTCAAGCGCATTTTCAATCAAATAAGAGTGATATAATATTTTGATTTTCAACATTGCCGCGATAACTTTTTCCATATAAGCTTTATACTCAGAGACCATTAAAAACAAGGATAAATTTGTTACCGTTTCATCAAAATTTTGATAACCAGGAATTGTGTGAATTAAATTTAATAAAATTTTGCCATTTTTATCCCACTTTACAGTAGAAATAAACAATCGCATTTCATTATACAGCTCTCTCTTTATTTCAATTAATTGCTTGGAAACAAATTTTTCGTATTCTAGCTTAATAGAACTAGCGTAATGATGTAACTTTAAAAATATACTATCAACTACCTCATTAAACTGAGATTCTTTATTTAGAGCGATAGATAATCTTGAAAATTTAGTTAAATATTGTTGCAATGTATTCACTTCCAAGCTTATGGTTGTTTCTATCGCTGCTATATTAAAAAAAAATCTCATCAAAAAATGAGATGCGTTAGCAGATATAATCATTGGATTAGAATGATAAAACAAATCATAGAGTTCCCTCAGGTGTTTTTCTAGCACTCCTCGCTGCTGAATTTCGTAAAATATTTTTTTGCTCAGCAACTTAATATCTGACATGCAACTTTTGACAATGAATTGTTCGTGCTTCTCTAGTATCTCTAGAAACTTATTTATCACGGATGGAAGATATCTATGAAAATAACAGACAACTTTTTCATACATTGAGAGTTGTACATTAGCATCATTTAAATTCTTAGTTTCTCTTGCAATGTAATAATTACTTTCGATCTGAGCTAGATGTGCATTCACAAGTAAACAATTTTCTTGATAAACAGTCTGTAATTCTTCATCACCTATTGTCATTATAGAGCACAAATTATCTAATAACCCGGCAGCTTCATCATAGTTTTGCTTAAACAATGCAGCTGATATTTTCATTCCGATTGATCGACTGACTTGTGTCAATTTCCACATATCTTCATGAGAAAAAGCAGGATTAATTCTCAACTCTTTAGAATCCATAGGTAATAAAGATTTAATCCGTTGCAACCAATTTTCACGTGTACATCCCTCTGATTTTCGATTGTTAAGCGGATCTATAATCAGAGTGTTCTGACGAAACTCTGATGGAATAATCTCATCCTGATAAACAAGATCAAGCAATTGCTCTAATGTTATTCTTTCATTATAACCATCAAATTCCGGAACATGTGAGACTGCAATCAAAATACTACTACGGAATTTCAATAAATTTTGATTCGAACCGAAGATAGTATTTAACGTTTGTTTTAATTTAACTAACCCAACTGCACGATCAGTATTAAGTGTATGATAGTTGATAAAAACGATAAAACGTGCAGATTCTGCTGAGTGGATGATTTGACTCAAATTTACAGCATTTGCGATTCTAATCTCGTCTCCTCGAGTATCATCAAATCCAGGGCAATCTGCAAACAATAACCCTGTTGTGTCTGATTTAACTATAAAAGGCATAAATGTTTTTGATATTCTACCATGTCCTATTTCTGATATTGGTGGTATTTCTGAAGTATCCTTCACTTTGATAATCCGTTTATAGCTATTCGGTAGCTTAAGCATTTCCATCTCGCAACCATGCAAAGTATTCATTGCAGTTGTTTTCCCTGAACCCGTAGTTCCCAAAAGAAAGATGAGTTTTTGATTAAATGCGGACTTCGATTGAGTAACACCCATTTTGATGAAATTAGCAATACAATCTATAGATTGTGTCTCATTGAAATTTATTCGTGGATCTGCTAACTTTTTTAAAACGATTTCTCTGGCACCTAGTTCAATAAGTTGCTGTATCTCAGTTTTTGTATAACCTGCATTAATTAGTAATTTTTCATCAAAATGATTTTCGGTAAGTTGATCACATTCCAACGGTAGTGATTTTACTTTAACTGCTTCTTGCAATCGAGCTTTGACATTCCCAGTTAAAAAAATAAATTCTTGTATAAATGGATCATTTTCTATTTGAGTAAAGTTATCAGGAAGTAATTTTAAACCATTCGCTTCAACTGGAGTCGATAATAGAGATTGGCATAATTCTTGATTTTCTGTTAACCACTTTATTAGTTCATGATAATTTTTCATGCAGAGTACCTCAAGCAGTTGTTTGATTCAATTTTTCAGCACTCATGTAGAATACTTTAAGGTCATTTGAACTGGTTTATTATCTGACAACATTCTGGGCAAAGTATAAGTTGAATGGTCCGGCGAGAATAAAGTAGCCTTTGAACCAAGCAAACCACGTTGCTTTTGAAAAACCGATTGATAGTGCAAGCCCGTTTCATATCCTAAACAAATAACCGCTTTAGGATTTTGAGCAATAATTAAAGCATCAAAAGCAGTATCATTCGCGATAATTTGGATATTGATTTTTAGTACTTCACTTATCGCATGCATTTGTAGATGCCCTCCCCACTCATTATTATGCGTGTGACGTTCAATATATGATTCATAAGTTTCATTAGGCTTTAGTACAATGAAGTTTTCATATTGTTCACGGTGTTCAATTAAGTAATTAGACGCAAGTGCGCGTAACTGATCCGCTGTTCGATGCAAACTTTCATCTGATAATCGACATAACTGATCAGAAATGGCTGCATAAAGACAATTTCCATCACGTTCTACCGATTGAATCTCATAACCTTGATTTGTGATCCGTGTATTTAATTCTAGAGTTTGACTAGCAACTTCGAGCGTTTGCTCAGATTTAGATAATTGTACATATTGCGGATGTAATGTCATTAATTCGGTACGGCATTCTTCATATATTATTTTTAATTCTTCAAATTCATTATTTAGCAATAATAATCTTGGTATCATCTTCATACTATCTTTAAATAAAAGAAGAACACGTTCTATCTCTTCATTAAGCCAAACATTAATATCCTTGTATTTTTCCCTTATTGAAGGCATGTCACGATATTCACTTTTTCGTCGATGAAAACTAGTTTTTAACGATTCACAATAATTCATCATACGCTCTGCAATCTTATTTTTAAATTCTTTATCTGCATCAGTAAGTAATTTTAATTCCTCCACTTGCTTTTCTACTTTTTTTTCTTTTATTGATTCTTGAAAAATCAAATCAATCGGTCGTTTTCCTGCTTTATTGAGTGCACTCAATCGGAACGAATTCTCATTAGTTAATCTACCTGTTGTTTGTTTATAATAATCTAAAAATAAATTTAAAATTACAAAATATTTTTCAATTTTTTTCTTATCTTCTGTCTGAAGTGCCAAATTTAGTTCTTGACAAACAATATGTATAGCTAAATTACCATCAATATTGGGTCGATTATTGACATCTTTTTTAAGATTTTGCCAATTTATCTGGAGTAATTCACGGATTATATGAACATGACCACCAATAACTGCTAGATGCAGAGAATTATTTTGGCGTTCATCTTGGTAATTAGGTGAATAATCAAAACTTATGAGACGCATCATTTGCTTTAGGTCACCCTCATGTACAGCTTGATGTAATAAACTAGAATTTATCTTAGACACTTTAGCCATACGATCTCTCACTGCTTTATCATCACGCTTTGCCTGTTCATATTCACGACGAAACTTCTCAGCAAGAACTTGATATCGCTGTAAATTACCTATCGCAATTCCTAATCTTTGATCAATTTCATCTAACTGCTTTTGTGCGTCTGCAACTCCAGATAATTTTTCTTCTTCTAATTTTAATTTTTGCGCACGTGAATTTAATTCATGTTCTTTTTTGAGCAGGCCTTCAGCAACCACTTGTTGTTGTAATTCACGTGATTTTAATCTCTCAGCATCAGTATCAAGCTGGTATATTTTTTCACGTAGTGCTTGAATACTTCGCTCTAGATCAACTCGACTTTCTCCTGGAGGTGTGATTTTAAGTGTACTTGATAAAGTTGAAATCTCACGATTCCATGCATCACGATTCGCCCTGAGTTCATTCCTTGCTTTAGTAATCTCTTTAAATTCATTATCATTTTTTCTTTTCTCATCTTCCACTCGATTACGTTCGCTTCGAAGTATTAACTGCTCTGTTTGATATTTACTCTGCCATTGCTGAATTTCATGCTGTAACTGAATTTCACGTTGTTCAAATTGTTTTAGTAATTCGTGCTTTTGTTGTTGAAAATTTTCTTGCTCTATTTTGAACTGTTTTCTTTCAAGCTCGATACGGTTTAATTGTTCTTGCAATTTTTCGTGTTTTTGACTATGTTGCTTTCGTAAAATTTGTAACAACGAATCATTTTTATCATCTCCATCGAGAGTTTGAGCTCCCAAATACATCTGTTCACTAATGTTCCCTAAAATTGCATATCTAATTTCTTCTTCAAGTAATGCCAACTTTCGTTCTTTGTCTGATAACTCTTTCTCTCGTAATGTAAAGACTTCATTTCTTCGTTCGAATAACTCCATTTCAGCCTGTAATGCTTGATAACATTTATCGACATTTGTGCGTTCTGAGGTAAGTTGCGATTGCATTTCACGAATTCGTGCTACTTGATCAACAATACGGTTATACTCTTCTTGTGGATCTTGAATCGTTGCATTCATATATGGAATCAAAACAAATTGATCTAAGAAATTTTCAGGGTCAATCTTAAGGTTTGAAAAATGTGTATTTACTTTTTCACGCAACAAAGCTTCTTCGGTCTTTAGCAGACGGGTAGATATCGCAAGATATTTGTTTTTTTTCTGTAACTGATTCAAACTACCATAAAAAAAACCTAAAAGGACTGCACAACCACCATGCGCTAATTCTACTCCTTGTTTTGCATATAAAATGAACTTGTATCGGTTTTTATCACTAGCACTGATTTTGTATTGATTGAGGTAAATAAGTGCCAATTCATAACATGCAAATTTGTTACTCCGAGCAGCACTTATTTTAAACCATTTTTTAGCTTCTTTTATTTTTCCCTCACCTAGCAAAATGAGACCTAATAAACATTGTTGCGCTGCATTTCCGGCTATAGCTTCAGCTTCAATTTCATTCATTGGGCGTTCTGAAATACTCGTTATTTTACCAGGAAACATATTTAAAGCTCACTGTCGTAAGGTTGAACATAACTTCTGCCTTCATATAAGGTATAATATTATATTGG
>JBFWPS010000058.1:0-9992 GCA_050249855.1 Gammaproteobacteria bacterium | reverse complement strand
AATTGTGTTAAAGATTGTTCCCAGTCTTTAACTTGTATATTCCAAGTAACTGCATCGTATGATTTATTAATTTGTGGTATTAGCTTTATGCCAGGAACACCCATATCAAATTCACTAATACCTTTAAATGCTAATTGTTCAGTATTAATTTGTGCGAAAGCCAGTCCGTGTGCGTTTGTTGAATGTGCAATGCAATAAATAGGAAGCTGTGGTTCATCAGGTCTTTCCCCAAACCAATGTTGTATAGAAGGAACTCCAGTTTTGTAATCGATGATCAAATGTTTTGAGCCTACTTCATCAATTCGATCAACTTGTACATGAAGTTCTAAATCACCTATGGCTACTTTTTGTTTTAGCTCTGTTGCTTTTACAGTGAAATCATCACGATTTTTTTCAAGTTCTATCCAATTGTAGATTAAATCAATTAACCTGATTTTTTCTAACTCAAAAAGTTTAGGTGCTTTGGGTTGTAAATGCGGTGTAATAATTTCTGAGACTGTTGTTTCAATTAAAGCTTTTAATTCAATTTCATTGTAACTAAGTAAATTAGTTTTACTTTTTATTGTTTTCCATAATTTATCTAAAACAGCGTGAATCATAGAGCCACGTTCTATTGCGGATAATCCAAACTCAGGTAAGTTTAAACTTTCCGTTTGTAGCCTAAATAAAGCAAATGCTTTGAAAGGGCATTGTGCTTGATATTTAAATATACTGGTACCACCTGATATTTTCCTATTTTCAATTGCGGGACCATAATCATCATGAATATATTCCATTTTAGCTTTTGCCAAGAGGTCTTCTTCAAATTGCTGAGGTGGGTCATAATGTTCTTTTTTATGAAAAAAATCGTTTAATAAAGGACTGATTCTTAATTCTCTGTCTTCATCAAACGCGGGGAAACTTACAATTAATTCTGAACTGCTTAATTTAAATCGTTCTAATAATTGTTTTGAAAATTTTAATTCACGTTCTGCTGTTGCATGGGGCATTTGCAATTGTCGTTGTAAATGCAAAGGTAACAATGGATGAGGCTTTGGTGCTTTAGGAAAGGCACCATCATGTAAACCCATAATCCATAAAAAATCAAATGGGAGTCCTGCTGCTTCTAACAAACCTAAAACGTGTACATTTGCTTGGCTTGCTTGAGGCTGGAATATCGTTTTACTGGCTAGTAATTTTAATTGTGATATCGCTTGGGATAGATTTAATAGACCATGAATTTGATCATGTTGCGCAAACTCGTTGAATAATAACGTCATACGTTGATATATTTGATATTCAGTTGAATTTAATGGTCTTTCGCCTGGCCAACCAAATGATTCTAATAATTGAATAAAATAATTGATCCAAGCACTTGGTATTGCTGTTTTGGGTAATTGTTTATAACACGCTAAAAATTGTTTTAATGCTTGAGATAATTGTTTTGCATTTGAATGTGTTAGTTGTTTAAAGTGATTAAGACTAGTCTCAAGCATGCCTAAATCATGAAGTTTTG
Organism: Gammaproteobacteria bacterium; assembly: GCA_050249855.1. GTDB lineage: Bacteria > Pseudomonadota > Gammaproteobacteria > JBGSLN01 > JBGSLN01 > JBFWPS01. The sequence goes on along the minus strand of JBFWPS010000058.1, from coordinate 8,497 downwards.
TATCAATCACTGCACGTTCATGTAATTCAGATTCTGCTGCAATAATGAAAGGAGTTCTCAATAAAACAGAAAGTATATTGGTTGGCACACGTGATATTTTAAGTGACAATATATGAAAGGCGATGGCAGACAAAGGATAATCCATTAGTGTTAAACCAGCAGAAATATTATAAGGAAGCGGATTACTTCGTTTATGTAAATAATCCTCAATGCAAAATGTTTTTTTGAAAATTTGCGCAACTTTTTTTCTTGATTCAGCAAGGGTTGGTATTACACAGCCTATTCGCGCATCTGGATATTTTTTTGAGAGGTGATAAGCCCAGTTTGCAGCTTGTGTCATTTCTTCTTCAGCATGATTGCATTCATTAACGGTTATTTTTGAATCCTGTTTTTTAGGGAAGTAGTCAATTATTTCTGTTCCGAGGTTTTTCCAGTGTTCAAGTAATTTTTCATGTTGTGGAGTGATTTCATCAAAACCCGTCATCATAATTTTATCAGTTAGTTTATGTTTAATATTTTTTAATGCTGAAAAGATTCCATGGCTGGTTATAAAGTTATTTTTTTGTAATACCTGTTCAAATGCTTTAGCCCAAGATAAGAATATTTTTATATCTTGTTTTTGGCTAACGTTAATCATGTTTAAATCAACTTCCCACTGTTCCAATAGATTCCAAGCGGATTGAGCTAATTCAATAGCACCTTGCAGATTAATTAATTTTGAAGTAGGTGAGATCACTTGTTGCCATATAATGGTTTCTTCTGTACTACTTAATAAGCGTTTATAGGGTAATAAGCCCGTTTCTACCGCTATTTGCCATTCGGCGTGGCACCATTCTTTAAATGGTTGAATGATAGGTGTTTTCCACGATTCTGCTCCTTTCATTTGTTGAGAGTAGGCAAATTGTGTTTGATAGAACAGCGCTAACCGCTGATTTGCGGTTAAAAGTGGCACATTCGTTTTAAGTGTTTCAAAAAGTCCTAGATCCATTACCTTCTCACAAATTAATGAGGATTTAGGGAAAATATACGATGTTTTCTAAGTTGACTATCGTCATTGCGAGGCCCACGTTTTGTGTGGGCCGCGGCAATCCAGAACTGAGTTGATTTAAATATTCAGCACTGGATTGCCACGACCTGCAAAAAACGCAGGTCTCGCAATGACGGTTTATTTTCCGTAAGTCCTATAGGTTTTATTTATTCTGGAATATAACAAATGTCAACCTATAGATTGGCTATTTTAACGGTAATTTTTACCCCTGCAGACATGCTTTTTGCACAAGGTAAAATTTACAGCATGTATAAAAAATAAAACACCTCATTTTTTTTGAAATGAATACTTGTAATTACGCAGACCATTGAAAAATATGGATTTTTTTGGGCTGTTTAAAAAAGTTTCATTTTGTTGAAAGTGCTTAAAAACCAATTCTTCGCGTTAGTATCACACGTATTTTCCACAGAGTTATCCACAGAAATTGTGGGTAACTTAGTGTAAGCGTTTGATAACAAGGCTTGCGAGGTTTTTGATTAATTTTAACGCTTAATTAATCAAATTAAATTTAACACAAGTTGTGCAATATTATTTTGAGTAGGCACAGATAACAACTTATGTTTCATTTGGTTTAATTCTTCGACCATCTGATTTCTATAAGCATCATTTGATAATATTTTATGTATTTCATCATGAATCGCTTCTGGAGTTGCTTGAAATTGTATTAACTCTTGTACAACACGTTTACCCGCAATCAAATTACAAATGCCTATATGATCTACTTTTATAACGCGTTTACCAATTTGGAAAGAAATAGGGGTTAGCTTATAAATGATTACCATGGGTATTGTTAATAAGCCAATTTCTAATGTGACTGTTCCTGAAACAGCAATCACTGCATCACAGGCTGGAATTGTTTCATCTACTCGGTTTCGTGTAATGGTAATAGGGAGGTTGCTTTGTGCTAAGTGTTCTTTTAAATCAGCTTCTTGTAGAGAAGAAGCTAAAGGTAAAACAAATTGCAATTCTGGATGTGTTTTAAGTAATAATTCAGCCGCCTTCAATATAGTAGGTAGGTTTCGATTTATTTCGCCTCTACGGCTTCCTGGAACTAAACCTATGGTTTTTTTATCTAGGTTTAAGCCTAATGACTTTTTTAATTCAAGAGGATTTAAATCCATTTTAATTTTATGGGCGACTGGGTTGCCTACATAAAGGGCTGGGACTTGGCGTTTTTGGTAAAAATCAACTTCAAATGGGTAGATCACGGCCATTTGATTAACATAACGTTTTATTTTTTCAACTCTATGAACACGCCATGCCCATACTTGTGGGCTAACATAATAGAGAATTTTAATGCCGAGTTTGTGTGCGAAACGCGCTAATCGTAAATTAAATCCTGAGAAATCAATTAGAACAAGCAAATTGGGTCTTAGTGTTTTTAATGATTGGCGCATGATTTTCATCGCACGCCATATGTCTTTAGCACGTGTAAAAATCTCAATAAGATCAATAATGGCTAATTTTTTACAATCAACGATTAATTCACAACCTGCATTTGCCATTGAGTTTCCACCCATGCCTTTAAAGGTTATATCGGAATTTTTGATAAGGACTGATTGAATGAGGTGTGCTCCATGCAAATCACCAGATGCTTCACCTGCAGAAATCATAATTAAAGGCGGATTTTGTTTTTTTACATTCATGCAAATTCAGCCAGTTTTATTTTCTTTTCAATATGATGTGTGATTGCTAAGGCAATTGATAAATTTGTACGTCCATCTACACCAGAGATTAATGGTTTAGTTTGTGTTTTGATCGCGTGTAAAAAAGCAGTTAATTCATCATGAAGTGCGTCATAATTTTCAACAGGATGAGTTGTGTTTAAAACATCATGCATTTCATGATTGTTTTTTTGAAAGGTGAGTAGTGTGCGATCTTTTAAATCAGCGAAAATATAAGATTTTTGATGATAAATTTTGATATTTCGCTCTGTCACATGACTAACGCGACTTGCATTCAAATTGGCTATGCAGCCATTATCAAATTGAATACGGGCATTTGCTATATCTATATCATTGGTGATGATAGATGCACCGGTTGCATGTATCTCGGTGATTTTTGCAGGAACAATATGTTTGATTAAATCGATATCATGAATCATTAAGTCTAAAACAACATTGACTTCTAAGCATCTTGGGTTAAATGGCGAAAGTCTTTGTGTTTCTATATAAGTGGGATTTTGAATCAATGGTTTGCATGCAACAATCGCTGGATTAAATCGTTCTATATGACCTACTTGTAAAACCAAGTTATTTTTTTCACTTATATTAATTAATTCATCGGCCTCTTCAACCGTCATGGTCATGGGTTTTTCAACAAAAACATGAACACCCTGTGATAGGAAAAATTTTGCAATAGTGTGATGACTGGTCGTAGGTGTTACGATACTGACAGCAGTTACTAATCCAAGTAAGGCATGATAATCTGAAAATGCTGCTACATGATGATGATTAGCAATTTCTTGTGTGCGCGTATAATTAGTATCACATACAGCCACAAGTTCAGATTCTTTTGATGCAGCATATTTCTCTGCATGATATTTACCAAGGTGTCCAACACCAATAACGGCGCATTTTATTGGTTGCATAATTAACTCTTATCGGGTTCAAGAATACCATCAAGATTATGATTATCACAAAATAAAATAAATTGTTCGCGAAGATCAGAAAGGGAAATATCTTCAGCAAGACTAAGCGATAATGTGACTTCGCACATCAAGACATTCGAATGTCTTGCTTGATAAAGATTACTTGAAAATTCATTCACTTGAATATCTTGCTTCATAAAAAAATGTATAATTTGATTAATAACATTTGGTTTGTTTACAGCAAGAATGTACGAAGTATAAGGAAGTGTTTTTTCATGCTTCGTTTCTAGCGTTCGTTGAGACAAACATTTTAATTGATGTTGTTTTTCAAAAGTTGGTAAATGTGCTTCTAATTTTGCTAAAGCATGCCAATTGCCGGTTACCAGACAATAACAAGCAAAATCTTGACCTAAAGTCATTATTCGACTGATCTGGATACTACAGTCATTATGGTGAATAAATTGACTGACCACATGTAAAAGACCAATTTTGTTTTTACCAAGTACAAGTAAAGTCAATTGCTCCATAAGGGTACTCAAATTTTTGAAAGATTGAGATTATACACTATAGATTCTTCTTCCAACAACCGCTATCATCCTCTTAAGTTTGAATAATGAATAATAAGGAGATAGGCATGTTCTATGGTAGTTTGGTTGCACTTGTAACGCCAATGGATTCTGAGGGATTTTTAGACAAAGCGCGCATGACAAACCTCATTGAGATGCACATAGAACAAGGTACAGATGGTTTTGTTATTTTAGGAACAACTGGTGAATCTCCGACCATTACCGATGAAGAACGTAAAGATATTGTACAATTTTCAGTAAACCAAGTGGCTGGGCGTAAGCCAGTAATCATAGGTACGGGTACCAATTCAACCGCAAAATCGATTCATTATACCAAACAGGCCATGGATGCAGGCGCGGATGCTTGTTTAGTTGTTGTACCATATTACAATAAACCAACACAAGAGGGTATGTATCAACATTTTAAAACGATTGCAGATGCTGTTGCCATCCCTCAAATTTTATATAATGTTCCTGGTAGAACCTCATCAGATTTATTACCTGAAACGGTTGCACGCTTAGCCCATGTTCCCAATATCATTGGTATTAAAGAAGCTTCAGGGAAGTTAGAACGAACTATAGAAATTCTTGAATTATGTAATGGTGAAATTGATGTTTATAGTGGTGAAGATGCACTTACAACAGAAATTATACTCGCTGGTGGTAAAGGTGTCATTTCAGTGACTGCGAATGTTGCGCCTAAATTAATGCATGAGATGTGTCAGTATGCATTACAGGGAGAAGACGATAAAGCGCGTACAATTGACGAAAAATTACAAGCACTGCATCGTGATTTATTTATTGAAGGTAATCCTGCGCCTGTAAAATGGGCCCTTTATAAAATGGGGTTGATTGAATCTGGTATTCGTCTACCTTTACTGATGCTTTCTGAACGTAATCAAGCTGCTGTTTTATCTGCACTACAACATGCAGGTATTTTATAAGAATTCATTGAAGAAAATTAAAAGGTAAAATCATGAAATATATTAATAATCTATCTTTTTTATTCCTTGCAACTTTATTGGTAGCTTGTAGTTCTACGAGCAATCTAGACGTATTTCACACACGAGAAAAAAGAATGATGCAAACCGAGCAACCACCACTCGAAATACCACCTGGTTTAAGTAATAGCAAAATCGATTCCTATTACAATATCCCTCCGGTCGATACTTATGAACCCACCAAAGTTTCAATCGTTCCGCCTGGTAGTTTAGCTGCTATGCGCCAGAAACCAAAAAGCTGAAATATAAAATTATAATAAATACCAAGGAATAACCGTTATATTTTGACGTTTTTGTTTGGTTTTCCCTGCATAAATTAAGCAGCCCTCTTTTTGTGGGTTTTTTGGTAAATCGAGCCATTTTTGTAGATTTGTGAAAAAATGTTGGGCTAGAGTTTGGCTAGCTTTTATTTCAATCGGAAATAATGATTTTCCTCTATCTATTAATAAATCAATTTCATCACCAGTACTATCTTGCCAAAAGTAAAGAGGCGCTTCGCTTCCAGTGTTATAAAAAGATTTAAATATTTCACTGACAACGAATGATTCAAAAATACCGCCTATCAATGCATGTGTTTGTAATTCCTCAAGATTTTTTATACGTAACAGGTAACAAAGTAAACCTGAATCAAGAAAATAAATTTTAGGTGATTTTATTAAACGCTTGTTAAAATTTTTAAAGTGAGGAGGTAAGAGATAAATGATAAAACTGGCTTCAAGCACAGATAACCATCTTGAAATAGTCGTGTGGCTTAGCCCTAAATCGTTGCCTAATGAACTCAAGTTTACACGTTGACCACATCGTGCTGCAATGGCTCTTAAAAATAATTGAAATTTTTGTAAATCACCTACATTGAGTAGTGAGGTGATGTCTTTTGTAATATATGTTTCAAAATAATCCCTAAAGAACTGAGATGGGTCAAGATTATTTTGATTTAAACGAGGATAAAATCCATGCCATAGGTAATAATATAATGATTCTATGGGTTGTGGAATATCACTTAATTTACCTGTTTGCCAATATGTTTGAGGTGGATTAAACAGTAATTCTGATAGACTTAAAGGTAATAATCTTAAAATAGCTGTTCTACCTGCTAAAGATTGAGATATTTTGGCGTTTAATAAAAATTGTTGTGAGCCAGTTAAAATAAATTGTCCAGTTTTTTTTTGACGATCTACATGTGTTTGTAGATATGAAAATAAATGTGGAACATGTTGTATTTCATCTATAATTACTTGCTCATCATAGGTTTCCAAAAAACTTCTAGGATCAAGCATCGCAAATTCACGCATATCAGGATCTTCTAAAGAGACGTAACGATATTTTGGGAAAGTTTCTTGAGATAAAGTTGATTTTCCTGATTGCCTTGGACCATTCAATGTAACAATAGGATATTGTTTCGCATATTTTTTTAAAACAGATTGAATATGACGTTGGTACATAAGGTTTGGCCTTATCGCATGTTTGTTTATGTGACGCTTTAGAAATCTTAGATTATATAATTACATCATAAATAACAGTTTTTAGTATGTCAAATTGAATTTTCAATATTCAATTTGCAAAAATATTATTTGAAACAGCTAAATTTTATATATAATGCTCAAAATATTGAGCATTATATATATAAAAAAGCTGTGATTTTATATAATATGCATTATAATGATCAATAAATTGAGCATTTGCAATTAATTTGATTAATATATTAACCATTATGACAAAAGAGAAAAAAGCCATATTACCAGTATTACAGCGAACCTTAACTGAAGCAGGTCAAAATATTCGTTTAGCTAGATTAAGACGAAGATTTTCAGCCAGTATTGTCGCAAGACGTGCCGGTATATCGCGAAATACCTTAAGGGCTATTGAAAATGGAGAACCGAGTGTCTCTTTTGGTGCTTATGCCAATGTAATCTTTTCTTTAGGTTTGGAAAAAGACATTGCAGCGCTTGCTCGTGATGATGTATTGGGTCGAAAGCTGCAAGATATTGGTTTAACAGTAAAAAAACGTGCACCAAAAATAAAGAAAGAGCAGATTAATAAAACTAAAAATGAGTCATTACCTAAGTAGGGAGGATTAGGGCCGTAAGGCCCGTAATCTACCAAGACGTTTTGGTGGATTACGGCGCTAAAGCGCCTAATCCACCCTACTTTTTTAGCGCTTTTAATACATTTTCAACTTTTTCAATAAAAGAAATATTTTCATCGGTATTTAAATGAAATCGTATGGTGTTAGAACCTTCAAATTTAAATTCTTTTGGTTTTATTTGGATTAAGCGAATCAAATGATCGGGATCGATGTTTGGTTTTTCAAAGAATGTTATGGTGCCAGCCTGTTTGTTTGCTTCTAATTTTCGAATGCCCAAACTAAAAGCATGTAATTTTAATTCAGCGATTTGAAATAAATTTTTGGCCACTTCTGGAAGCAAACCAAATCTATCGATCATTTCAATTTGAATTTCGTCTAGTTCAGTAGTGGTTTTGGCATTCGATATACGTTTATAAAATAATAATCGCATATGTACATCATGCATATATTGTTCGGGAATCAACGCAGGGATTCTAAGTTCAACTTCAGTTGTATCATTTGATTCTTCATCAATTTGTAGCGTTTCTCCGGATTCTAAGCTTTTAACTGCACGCGTTAATAATTCCATGTACAAGGTAAAACCGATTGCTTCCATATGCCCACTTTGCTCAGCACCTAAAATCTCACCCGCGCCACGAATTTCTAAGTCGTGTGTTGCTAAGGTAAAGCCTGCACCTAATTCTTCTAAACTACTGATCGCTTCTAAACGTTTTTCAGCATCTTTGGTAATATTTTCAAAAGATGATACTAATAAGTAAGCATAAGCTTGATGATGAGAGCGACCAACTCGACCACGCAATTGATGTAATTGAGCCAGACCAAATTTATCAGCGTTTTCAATAATAATTGTATTGGCAGTCGGAATATCAATCCCACTTTCAATAATAGTTGTTGCAACCAAAACATTAAAACGATGGTGATAGAAGTCCGACATAATACGTTCCAACTCACGTTCACGCATTTGACCATGTGCGAAATTGATTTTTATTTCAGGTAATAATTTTTTTAACTGAGCGACTTTGTTTTCGATGGTGGTTACTTCATTATACAAATAATATATTTGTCCACCTCGTGCTATTTCACGCAAAATACCTTCACGAACAATTTCTGAATTGTATTCTTGAACTAATGTTTTAATTGCCAAGCGTTTAGCTGGGGGTGTTGCTATATTTGAAAGATCGCGCACACCCGATAATGCCATATACA
>JBFWPS010000057.1:0-9994 GCA_050249855.1 Gammaproteobacteria bacterium | reverse complement strand
TTCCAAAACTTGAATTGCTCAATGGTGTTTCTCAAGCTTTTGTTTGGGGACCAATTTACACCATGGATATTAGTTTGGAACCGCAGCAATTAATCGCATATGATTTGACAGTTCAAAATATTATTACGGCTTTACAAAACTATAATACGCCTGCAGCTCCCGGAAAAACTTATGGTAAAGGTGTTAGCTACGCATTGAATCCAGATACAACCTTACATACGCAAAGTGAATTTGAAAACTTGATTGTGAAAAATGCAGGCGTGCAATCAGTTTATTTGAAAGATGTGGGTAATGCATTATTTCATGGCATCGATGAAACGATTCGTGCTTATTTTAATGGTGTGCCAGGAGATGCAGTGGCTATTGCTGTTAATCCAAACGCTAATCCATTAGTTGTTGCGCATAAGCTTTATCAACTTTTGCCAGAGCTGCAACAACATTTGCCAAGTTCAATCAAACTAGGAACTATTTTTGATATTACAAAATTTATTAGCGCTTCTCTTCACGAAGTAATCAAGGCAATTGCTCAATCATTGATTGTGGTTGTCTGTGTGATGTTATTATTATTAGGAAGTCCACGTACCGTTGTAATTCCATTATCAACAATCCCTTTGTCGTTAATTGGTGTTTGTTTTGTCATGTGGATTTGCAATTTTTCATTCAATACGCTTACTTTATTAGCGATGGTATTGGCTATAGGCTTAGTAGTAGATGATGCGATTGTTGTAGTAGAAAATATAGTTCGGCATACAGAAAGTGGAAAATCTGCATTTGATGCGGCATTAATTGGGGCACGTGAAATAGCAAGCCCTGTTATTGCAATGACTTTAACTTTAGCAGCTGTTTATGCTCCTATGTTAATGGCTAGCGGTATCACTGGACACTTGTTTACTGAGTTTGCCATGACTTTAGCTGGAAGTGTTGTTATTTCAGGAATCATTGCATTAACTTTATCGCCATTGCTTTGTTCTCGAATGGTTAATCAACAAGCACTTTCACGTCAGTGGGTTGTGAAAACGGAAAAGCGTATTAAAAAAGTATGTGATCATTATGTTTCAATTTTACAAAAAGGTTTGAAAAAACGTCGTGCAACCATGTTTGTATGGGTTGTTATTTTACTAAGTTGTGGTCTTTTCTATCAATATACCCCACATGAATTAGTTCCAGTAGAAGATGCAGGTGTTTTACAATTATTTGCAAAAGCGCCCGCTGATTCTAATTTAAATTATCTTGAACGATATAGAGCACAGGTTGAAAAAGTTTTAAATTCAAAATCTGATATTAAAGGGTATGTAGAGATTTTAAAAGAAAATGTTTTAATGAGTTACATTACATTGAAAGATTGGTCTAAGCGTGGTGTTTCAAGTAAGATACTGCAAGAAGATATGCAAAATGATCTGAATAAAATTGCAGGACTTAGTCCCTTTGTAAGCGATTTTTCATTACTACCAGGCAGCACAAGCAATAATGCGATTAGTCTAGTTTTACTTGGAAATGTTGATTACCCAACACTCTATAGAGAAGCTAAAAAGTTAGAACAAGCAGCTTACGCATCAGGACATTTTCAATATGTTCAAGATGATTTGGAATTTAATCAACCGCAAATTAATTTTGATATTGATCGCGTTGCTGCAACAGCAATGGATATTACGCCTAATAGTATTGCACAGCAATTAACGGGATTATTAAGCCAAGGACGTATCCAGCAATTTTCATGGCAAGGCCATAGTTATGATGTAGAGATCAGTATTCCTCAGCATTATCGTCGCAATCCAGAAGATATTGGTAATTTACAAGTTGCTAATGCAGCAGGAAAGTTAATTCCGCTTAATAGTGTAGTACATATGAATACGGTCGTTGTACCCCAAACCTTAAACCAATTTCAGAAAATGAATAGTGTAACACTTTCTGCTATGCCGGCAGCTAATGTTAGTTTTTCCGAAGCGCTTTCTACTTTGCAGAAAATCGTTGACACTGATTTGGATAAGAAAATCATGATTGATTATTCGGGGGCTACTCGTCAATTTTTCTTAGAAGGCAATCGTACACCTTGGGTGTTTAGTATGGCGATTCTCATGATTTTCTTTGTGTTAAGTATTCAGTTCGGTCGTTTTCGTGATGCTTTTATTATTTTATTGGGTAGTGTACCACTTGCATTATTTGGTGCATTACTGCCGTTGTGGTTAGGTTTAGGTACTATTAATATTTTCACACAAATTGGTTTATTAACGTTAGTGGGATTAATTAGTAAGCATGGCATTTTGTTAACTGAATTTGCAAACCAGGCACAAAAAGATGAAAACTTATCTCCCACTGAAGCAATTGTACAAGCCGCTCGATTAAGATTTAGACCTATTATCATGACAACTGCTGCAATGGTGGTTGGTGCGCTACCGTTAGTTTTTGCAGGTGGGGCAGGTGCTGAAAGTCGTCACGCGATTGGTATTGTGATTGTATTTGGCATGGGTATAGGCACCTTCTTCACTTTATTTGTAGTTCCTACTTTATATCTTTTATTTGGAAGAAATTTTCAAAAGAAGAGTGTTTAAGGTTGCTTGGTGACTCGCGCTTCGTAAATCATTCGTCATTGCGAGCGTAGCGAAGCAATCCAGAACTGGCTATCTGTTTTGATGCAGTGAATTGAAAGATGAAATGCTGCTTGGTGGGCACGCGCTCCTTAAATCATTTGTAAATTTTAACTCCGTGCATACGCGCTTTGCCCACCCTACGATTTATTTGTAAATTCAAACGTCTTAATTTTTTGTAGGGTGGGCAAAACGTGCGATGCAAATGGGTTTAAATTTTATGATAATGGTTGTGCACGTGTGCCCACCATAATGCAACATCTTCCCAAAAGTATTTTTTACAGTATAATCCTGGCATTCAAAATGCCGTTTATAGTTTTTATCAAAGACTAATATTTTTAAAGGAAAAAATAATTTATGTTAGAACAGGATTTAGTTAGTCTGGCTTCAAAAAATTGCTTCAAGCTAAGTCGGGGCATTGGAAATCCCACATTGCGTTCAGAAATAAGTAAAATTGAAAAAATGTTAGATACTTGTTCTAGAGAACCAGGAAGTTCTACCATTAGTTTGCTTGGGAATTATAGATTGCCTACTGGTCTTGTTCTACTCTCTCCAGAGGAAAATGCTTTTTCATTAACGGGGATCGATTGGAGTAAAGTTTATTTTTACGACTTGGCTCAAATTCTAGTTCATTCGAATAATCATCATGCTGTAAAAACGATCGAGTTTTATAGGTTTACTGTAAATTCAAATGATTTTGAAGGAAGAAATGGTTTTCAAAGTTTTTCTGAATTGCTAGATAACTTTCTTATCTGTTGCCAGAATGTGAACAGAATTGTTTTCAAGAATTGTGTTTTTGAATCACAGGTGGACCCAGAAAGCATTGTAGACTTATCTAATAAACATCCGGCAGTTGAATTTTTTTTTTAAGTTGCATGTGTAAAAAAACAAATACAGAAACTCAACAAGAGGAAGAAACTTCCTATAATAATCCTTTAGTTTGCGCTAAACCGCGCCGTAAGGTTAGTAGTCATAAAATCTTTAGGTCATTTGAACAAGGAGGACCATTACGAAGAAGATCTTCAACTTCATCAGGTGGTAGCTTAAAATTAAAAATGTAAGCGAGTAATCTAGCTTAAGCAATACTCGCATTTCCCAATAACCAATTATAAGTCATTTGTATACCATCGTGTAGTCGAATAGCAGATTTCCAACCGAGTTGATTGAGTCGGGTGCAATCTAATAATTTTCGTGGTGTGCCATCGGGCTTATTTGTATCGAAAACAATATTTCCATTAAAACCAACAACTTTAGCAATGATGTTGGCTAATTCACGGATCGATATTTCTTCACTTGAGCCTACGTTAATCATATCTATGTATTCAGGTTGATTCATAACAAATAAACAAGCTTGCGCCATATCGTCTACATGTAAAAATTCGCGCTTAGGCGTTCCTCTTCCCCAAACAATGACTTCAGATAAGTTTGCTTGTTTGGCTTGATGAAATTTTCGCAAGAGTGCTGGTAAAACGTGTGAATTTTCTAAATCAAAATTATCGTTGGGCCCATAAAGGTTCGTGGGCATAACAGAACGAAAATCACAACCATATTGGGCATGATATGATTCACAAAGTATAATGCCAGCAATTTTAGCAATGGCATAGGGTTCATTTGTTTTTTCTAAATAACTAGATAAAAGATATTGCTCACTCATGGGTTGAGGACAATCTCTTGGATAGATACAAGAACTTCCTAAAAATAAAAGGCGTTTAACTTGATTTAAACGTGCGGCTTCAATCACATTCGATTGAATCATTAAATTTTCATAAATAAATTCACCACGGTAAGTATTATTTGCATGAATACCGCCAACTTTCGCTGCGGCCAAAAAAACATATTCAGGTTTTTCTTGTGAAAAAAAGTTTTGCACCTCGTTTTGATTTGTTAAATCTAATTCTGCATGTGTTTTTAGTAGAAGATGATGGTAACCCTGATTTTTTAAAAGTCTGGTAATAGCACTTCCGACTAAGCCTCGATGGCCAGCCACATATATTTTAGATGATTTTTCTAACATAATGCCTACTTATTGACTAATAAGGTAATGATTTAGTTTAATCTCTAAACAAGAAGAAATCAATAAGAATGTTTATTGTATTTTGTAAGTGGTACCATTTTATGGTACTATGCTATAATGAAAACAAAGCACTATGAGGTTTTAAAATCTATTTTTAAAAACCCTATTCAATCCAGTATTGTATGGAAAGATATTGAATTAATGCTCATTGCATTGGGTGCGGAACTATCTGAAGGGAGAGGCTCACGTGTTCGAATTGCTTTAAATGGAGTGAGAGCAGTTTTTCATAGACCTCATCCTAGGAAAGAAACTGATAAAGGTGCTGTTGTTTCAATGAGACGATTTTTAATCGAAGCCGGGATAAAGATATGATGAGCTATAAAAATTATATTGCTAAAATTCAGTATGATGATTTGGCTGAAATTTTTCATGGTGAGGTAATTAATATAAAAGATATTATTACTTTCCAAGGAAGTTCAATTACAGAACTTAAAAAAGAATTTAAAAATTCAATTGAAGATTATTTTGAGTTTTGTGCGAAACGTCATGAGAATCCTGAAAAGCCTTTTTCTGGTAAGTTTAACTTAAGAATTTCTCCTGATCTGCATAGAAAGGCTGCGGTAGCTGCTAAATTGCATAATATGAGTTTAAATCAATGGGTTATGGATATTATTAAGCAAGAAATACTAAAAGAAAAGAAAGTACCTAATGATAATTTTGAGTTGTTTGTTCAAAATAGAATGTCAAATCAATTACAGATTAGAGAAGATATTACACCCATTGATTTGCTTTCATCTTCAAAAAAACAAAAGAAAAATACTAGTAAAAAGAAAAAATCAAAAAAACAATCCTAAATTTCAAGACTTTATATCTTGATTCACAACACCATGTGGTACATGACCAGTAGCGACTTGATTACTAGTTGCTGAGTGACAATGCGTGTGTTGGTCATCAAAAAAGAAATCTGCGCCAAAAGCTTGTAAAAATTCACCTTTTGGTAGGCCACCTAAAAATAAAGCTTCATCAAGACGAATATTCCAAGCTCTCAAAGTTTTAATCACGCGTTCATGCGCGGGGGCGCTTCTTGCCGTGACTAAAGCTGTTCTGATGGGACAGGTTTCAATAGGAAATTGATTTTGTAGTGCATGCAGCGCTGCTAAAAAGCCTTTAAAAGGGCCACCTGAAAGTGGTTTATCAGCATCTGCTTTTTCCTTAGCAGTAAAAGCTGCTAAACCTTCTGTTTGATAAATTTTTTCAGCTTCATCCGAAAAAATAACGGCATCACCATCGAAAGCGATACGTAATTCTTCGGTATTATTTTTTCCAATGGCGGAAGGTGTAATTGTGGCAGCAGCACAACCAGCGTTTAAAGCATTTCTAACATCTTCAGGGTTGGTTGACAAAAATAAATGTGCACCAAATGCAGATACATATTGATAAGGTGTATGACCACTAGTAAAAACAGCACGGGTAATATTTAATTGATAGTGTTCAATACTTTTAAATACTCTTAAACCAGTATCTGAACTGTTTCTAGAAAGTAGAATTACTTCAACCATGGGTTTATCGAGTAATAATTCATTGATTCGTAATAATTTTTTTACCAGATGGAATGCAACACCTGTTTCTAGTGGCTCATCTTCATGTGTAATTTGATATTCTTGATAAGCCATCACGCCGTCACGTTCATAGATTAAATGACTTTCATCTAGGTCAAACAAAGCACGAGAAGATATTCCAATCACTAATTTATCTAAAAAAGGTGTGGGCATGGTAGTTCCTTTTATTCATTATTCATACTCCCATTCTACCCAGGCTGGGACGAATGGGAAATATAAACCTAATCGAATGGTATTTTTTTCAATCGTTGTAAATGCATTGGCATATTGTTCTAATTGATCTCGATATTTTTCTTTTTCCTGTTTTAAAAAAGTATCTAAATTTATGTTATTAGGTTGACTAGTCTTGTAATCAATAATCCATCTTGTATTATCACATATAAAAGTTCTATCAACAATTATTTGTGTAAGTTTAGAATTTTTAATTGTATTAAGCGATAATTCAGATGCCGCATCTTTATGTTGATTATTCAAAATCCAGGATCCTTTGCGATCAGTCAGTGTATTAGATAATGATTGCATAATGATAGGGGTTATGCTTGAAGTTTCATCCGATGTTAAACCGTAATGCATACAAAGTTGATTGATATTATTTTTATATATATCGATGGAATTAGGTAACGATGGCATTTGACTAAAGTGATACAGCATTCGATGAATAACTAAGCCTATAATTTGAGGTGTCTCTAATTTTTTGATAGGGGATAACGTTACTTTATTTTCAACTGGCTCAGGTTGGTCGTCATCATAATGATATAAGGTTTTATCAGTTTTAATACGTTTTAGTAATCCTACAGATAAAGCTTCAAGCGAGTTTTGATGAACAATCGATTCAGTAGGTATGTAGGTAAATTGACTGGAGGTTGAAGGCCATAACAAACCTAATAGTGAATTTTTCGAAGGCTCAGATAATTCATCATTTATATTGGTTATACTTCCAATTAAATATAATGTACTCTTGGCTCTTGTAGCTGCCACATAGAGTAATCGTATAGATTCTTGTTGAGCTTTTTTATTTTCATATAATCGAAGATAATCATAGATAGGATCAGCACTTACTTTTTTTATAGGTGCTAATATTAATTCATTTTTGCCGGCTAAAGTGGGTCTTTCTTGCCATAATAGTAATTGATGACTATCACTTCGAATGGCTCTAGATAACCCAGGCAAAATGACAACATCATACTCTAAACCTTTTGATTTATGAACGGTCATAATTTCGATGAAAGGTTCTTCGGGCACAATCATCTTAGCAGCAAGACTTGATAATTGTTCTTCAAGTTCTGTTATATCACTAATTTCTTCAGCATGAGCTAGTTCATGAAGTAAATTGAAAAATAGGTTCGCATCTTCTAAATCAGCTTTATTATTTAAACAAGCAGGGCCACTGAGTGCTAACCAAGTACTTTCAATGAATTCTGCGAAAGGTAGTCGATATCTTTGCTGTATACTTTGTTTTAAAATAGGCAAAATTCGTTCTAAACGCTTTTTTCCATCATCTGATAAATCGAGTAACGCTAAATGTTCAATCGTATGAAAAATTGTATTATCGATGGATTTATCTGCAATTAGGTATAAGTCAGTGAGTGTGAGACCACACCAAGGTGCACGTAACAATGCTAACCAGGCTGTTCGATCATTTAAGTGTAAGAACGCTTTAGTTAAGTTTAATAAATCTTGAATAACCATTCGATTGGTTAGAAATTCAATATCGACTGCATGATAAGGAATATTATGGTTTTTTAAAGAAGGAATAATGCTATATAAATGACTGCGTGCTTGAACTAGGATAGCAATTTTTGCATTTGGATTGATTCCCCATTCTTTTTTGATAATAGATGCTATATGTTCTGCTTCGTCTTCTTCACCTGCATTGACAAGCGCGTGTAAATGTTGTGTTTTGTTTGGGATTTTAGATTCTACGATACCAGTTGATGCTGAATAAGTAATAGAACCAGTTGTTAGGTCACTTTCATTCGGGAATATTTTTTTAAAGGTATCATTAAACCAGTCAACTAATGATTTATTTGAGCGAAAATTACTGTTGAGCTGTAAAAAAGTTAAAGGTAGTTGATTAATTCCATGCAATTTGGTTTGTAAAAACAAGCCTACTTCAGCTTTTCTAAATCGATAAATTGATTGCATAGGATCGCCAACTAAAAATAAAGTTCTGCCATCATTCACTTGCCAGCCAGCTGTTAAAAGTTCTAGTAACCTAAATTGTGTGATTGAGGTATCTTGAAACTCATCCACTAATAAATGAGATATCTGATAATCGAGTGAGAGTGCTAAATCAGTAGGCATTTGTGTGCTACCTAAAGCGTTGACAGCTTGTAAGGCAATTTCAATATAATCTACCATTCCCTCTTCTTGAAAAAGCAAATTCAATTGAGCCGTGAGGATTGGTAATAAGGTTACAAGTGCATCAATAATTTCCCACTGTTTGTCATCATAGGAAGCGGGTGGCAAATCTAAGGTTTCAGAATGTAGGTTAAGCAAAATGGAATCGGGCTCTAAACGATTTAACCAAGCTAGCATACGCTCTTTCATATTTTGATAGAGAAATTGTTCTTTATCATTCGCTGTAGAGGATGCAGCTGGAAATCCTTCATTAATCGTTAATTTTTTTCGAGGTAAACGATTTTTTGTTAAAAGTAAACTTGCAATAGATTTCCAATTTAACAATTGTGAATGTTTACATTCAGGCAAGCAATCTAGGTTAGATAAATTATGATAAGGCTCAGCGTGTGTGCCTGCAAATTGAAGTAATTCCAATAACGCTTCAGGTTCATTTTCTAAAATATGATGGTGTAATTTCTCTAAGTGTTCATCTATGATGTTTGACAGTGCATTTTCAAGTACGACTCTAGGGTTACAGTTTATAATGTGTGATAACCATTGATCACGTTGCGATAACATCGATACGAGTAAACGCTCAGCTTTGTTAAAATCATTATGTAAATGTAATAATAATGTGCCGACGGCAGGTGACCACTCATAATCATTTTCTAATGCCTTTAAAATTTCACGTGCTGCCAATCTATAGATAGCACTTGCATCTTCTTTAACTTGCGGTTGTTTGCCAAAATGAGAAAGTATAGGCATTTGTGCTGTTAAAGACGAGCAAAGTGAGTCAATGGTTTGAATGCGCAAACGATTGGGACTGTTTAATAAATCCCAACCTAGCTTTTTATCGTAAGCTAATACATTTTTTGCGAGGGTATCAGTTTTTTGTGCATGAGGTGAAAGATTATCTTCCTGCGTCAGTGCTTTTTGAAGGGCAGACAAAATCCGATCACGCATTTCTGCGGCAGCTTTTCTTGTAAAAGTAATCGCAATAATTTCTTCTGGTGCCATAACAGTTGTTAATAAAGCTAAATATCGTTGTGTTAGTAATTCAGTTTTGCCTGACCCCGCAGGCGCTTGCACTAAAAATGATTGAGTCGTGTCAAGTGCTTGTTCACGTTGTAAAGTATCATTGATTAATGTGCTCATTGTGATTCTCCTTGCTCATTGATTCGGCAAAGTGCATGTAAATCACAATATTGACAAGCTTTATGGTCTTTGGGCTCTACTTTTGCATAGCCTGAAGCATATTCATTTGCTAATTGTGTTAAAGATTGTTCCCAGTCTTTAACTTGTATATTCCAAGTAACTGCATCGTATGATTTATTAATTTGTGGTATTAGCTTTATGCCAGGAACACCCATATCAAATTCACTAATACCTTTATATGCTAATTGTTCAGTATAAATTTGTGCGAAAGCCAGTCCGTG
>JBFWPS010000056.1:0-10041 GCA_050249855.1 Gammaproteobacteria bacterium | reverse complement strand
AAAATATGGCCGTCCCGGAAGTATTATTGAGTGGAAATCACGCCTTGATTATGCGTTGGCGCTTAAAACAATCATTGGGCAGAACATGGTTACGCCGGACAGATTTATTAGCTGAAAAAAAATTATCGGCGGATGAAAAGATATTATTAGACGAATTTATTGCAGAAAATATGTTGGAGAAATAACTCATGAGTCAAGTCATTAAACAACTCGAAACGGAATGGATGAAAAAAGATATTCCTGATTTCAAAACTGGTGACACAGTTATAGTCATGGTTCGTGTTAAAGAAGGTGATCGTGAACGTCTACAAGCATTTGAAGGCGTTGTAATCGCTAAACGAAATCGTGGTTATCATTCAGCTTTTACCGTTCGTAAAATTTCACAAGGTGTTGGTGTAGAACGTGTTTTCCAAACACATAGCCCACTTGTTGCTGAAATTAAAGTAAAACGTCGTGGTGATGTGCGCAAAGCAAAACTTTATTATTTACGTGAACGTAGTGGCCGTTCTGCACGTATTAAAGAAAAACTAGTAGTGAAACGTCAAACTACTGAAGCAAATACCAATAAAGCAAGCGAAGAATAATTGAAAAATCTTAGACTCTCTAACAAGGTTAGAGAGTCTAAGAGAAATAACTTAACTATTAATTTTTGCTAACTGATTTCTAGCAGCAACATTGCCTTGATCAGCTGCTTTACCAATCCAATATTTTGCAGCTGCTCTATCTTCAACAACACCTTTTCCATAGTAATACATATAACCAACAGCATATTGCGCATCTGCATTACCTGCTTGCGCTAATGGTTTTAAGGTAACAAAAGCTTTACGATAATTCTGTTGTTGAAACGCCATTTTGCCTTGTTGAAAACTTGCTGATGCATTAGAACTATTTGATGAATTATCAGTTTCACAAGAAGCTAATACAAGAGAACCAGCCAGACTTAATGCTAATAGTGCTAAACGGATTTTATTATTTTTCATAGGTTATCCTTAAGTAAAATTATTGAAGTCTAGAAAAACCTTGCGGTGGATTAGCAAATTCCAATGAGGTACGTCCCATGGTCAAGGCCTCCAACTGTCCATTGTGCTGCAAAACAACCTTATTTGGCAATATTTGTTTGACTTTGATATTAGAACTAAGGGTATCTCCAATAAAATAGACTTTTTGCTGACCTAAAACTGTAATAATAGCCTGTGAACGTTGACCAACCTGACTAACAAACGCACCATTTAAAACAAAATTTTCTTTGGTCTCAGGTAAGTAATTCGGATCAACAATATTAGATTGTCCAAATAAATGCATTCTTGCCAGACTAATTGTTTGTCTATTTGACAAGCTTTCTTTAGGCAATGCATGCATTCCTAAATGCAAGATTTTTAGCATATCCCAAATGACCCAAAGGAGTAATAAAGCGAACGCTATGACTATGCCTTTTGCAATTCTTTGACTATATTTAGTTTCAAAAAGAATATTTGATAACGATGATAATTGGAGTAACATGTTCATACCTCTATTAATCTGCAAATAGTATATCAAATTATGGCTAAAACGAAAATCAACTTTGTTTGTCAAACCTGTGGTGCTTGTTTCCCTAAATGGGCCGGACAATGTACTGAATGCCAAGCGTGGAATAGTTTAATTGAAGAAGTTATTCAAACGACTGATAAAAACCAACTTCGTAAGCAAGGTTACGCTGGTAGCGCTGAAAGTAAAATCATTAAACTGACTGAAGTACCCGTTTTACAACAAGAACGCTGGTCAACCACACTCTCTGAGCTCGATCGTGCCCTGGGTGGTGGATTAGTGGCTGGTTCTATTGTTTTAATTGGAGGCGACCCTGGTATTGGAAAATCAACATTATTATTACAAACACTTTCACAGTTAAGCCAAGAACATAATACGGTTTATGTAACAGGAGAAGAATCTTTACAACAAGTTTCTTTACGTGCTCGAAGACTTGGACTACCAACAGAGCAATTAAAATTATTAACAGAAACTTGTGTAGAAACCATTATCGATTTAGTTAAAGATGAAAAACCTAGCATTATGGTGATCGATTCCATACAAACAATTTACACTGATTTGATTGATTCAGCACCGGGTTCTGTTAGTCAAATACGTGAAAGTGCGGCGCAATTGGTGCAATTTGCTAAAAAAACCGGTACCGCTTTATTTCTGGTAGGTCATGTTACAAAAGAAGGACATTTAGCAGGCCCTCGTGTTTTAGAGCATATGGTAGATACCGTATTATATTTCGAAGGTGAATCTCACCAACGCTTTAGAGTGCTGCGCGCAATTAAAAATCGTTTTGGTGCAGTCAATGAATTAGGTGTCTTTGCTATGACTGAAGGTGGTTTGAAGGAAATTACAAATCCTTCTGCCATTTTCTTGTCTCGCTATAAAAGTGCGACTCCTGGTAGTTCTATTCTAGTTACGTGGGAAGGTAGTCGTCCATTATTGGTAGAAGTACAAGCTTTAGTTGATCAAAGTCACCTTGGAAATCCCCGTCGTGTGGCTGTTGGTTTAGATCAAAATCGTTTATCTATGCTATTGGCTGTTTTACATCGTCACGGTGGCATCGCAACTTATGATCAAGATGTTTTTATTAACGTCGTGGGTGGCATGCGGGTAAGCGAAACAGCTGCTGATTTAGCATTGCAATTAGCCATTCTTTCTAGTTTACGTAATCAACCACTCAACGAACAAATGGTTATTTTCGGTGAAGTTGGTTTGGCAGGTGAAATTCGCCCCGTACAAAATGGTTTAGAGCGTTTACGCGAAGCTGAAAAACATGGATTTAAAAAAGCAATTGTTCCTAAAGCAAATTTACCTAAGAATTTTAAATCTGAGATAGAAATATTTCCGGTGAGTCATTTAAAAGATGCCATTCAAGCGTTGTAATGAAATTTTGGTGGGCATACTAAAAACCCCCTGATTTTGCATAAACTTCCTCTCCCACAACAAGTTGGGAGGAGAGGGAGATTTTTATTTTTTATGAAGAAACCATTACTTCAAATAAATTACGCAACCCCTCGTAATGTAGCGCCACTAATGCGTGCGGCGTCAGCCGTACGTTCTAGATGTCTCGTATTAACCGCACGTCTTTGAATTTGACTATCGGCTCCCAAAACTTGTGCTTTTCTAGCAGCTTTTTGTTGGACACTAGATTCAATTGCATTGCCAAACTGATAAACAGCCATGGCATAAAGATCACTATTATTATAACGAGTAATGACATAGAAATTTTGCAACCCTAACCAATATTCCGGACCACTTTGTCCATCCAAAATCATAAAGTAAGCTAAATCTTTTGGATTTAAGGCACCTGCAGGTGTAATACCATGTGCTTTAAATTGTGCTAATGACATTTGAGGTTGTTGAGGTTTACGTGAATCAAGTTTTGCTACTGAATTAAATCTCCAACCTGTAATTTTTGCAGGTGTTGCAATAACACGATTACGCTCCCAACCATGCTGCATTAAAAAGTTTGCTGTACTAAGAATCGCATCATTGTAGTTTGAAAATATATTGGCAGGCTTATCATCTTTTTGATAATTCACACCATAACGCAAATAATTACTTGGCATAAACTGACACAAACCCATCGCGCCACTTCTAGAACCATAAACTTTTAACGGATTTAAATGATAAACCTTTGTTAATTCTAAATATTTTTCTAATTCTCGTTTGAAAAATTCACTACGTGGTCCAGGTGTAAAAGCAAGTGTTGTTAATGTATCTATCACACGATAATCGCCCATTTTCTTTCCGTAACGTGTTTCAACACCAATAATTGCAGCAAGAATGTTTGCAGGCACACCATATTTTTGTTCAGCCATTGCTAAAATCTTTTGATGCTTATTATAAAACTGTACGCCCTCATGAATACGATCCGGTGTAATAAAGAAAGCTTGATAATGTGCCCATGGCTTTGCTTCATAAGGATGTTTGCCTTGAGCGATAACTTTAGGCAAAAATTTTGCTTGATCAAAAATCTTTGTCAAATATGCTGGATCAAATTTATATTGTTTAGCAACATGATTTATAAATGCTTGTACATCTGGCCTATCTGTTAATTTTGTTTTGTCTTTAGCAAAAAGCGTTGTCGGCAAAAACATCATTACACACATTAACAATGATGCTGAAAATTTAATAACGGATGTTCTACGAGACATAACAGTTCCTTTAAATGGTAAGTATTTCAAGATACTTTTTTGGTAAATAGTTGTGCATATTATAAAATAATTCTGTGTTTTTAGCAATCACATCTTCATGATTTAAATGAAATGTTTTTAGATCAGTTTCATTTGTTTTAAGAAAAATGTTATCGTACTTTTAATATTTAAATGGATCAAAGTGTTAGAGAATTATTTATGCGAAATGCTTTACACGAACTATTATCAAATCAAAATTCCAATCTAGGTAAAATTTTAGCGCGCGCGAATCAATTACAATTGCTCAATAAGCAATTATCTGACTATCTTAGCTCTGAATTTTTAGGACGCTGCACCGTGGCTAATATTCGTAATAATTCGCTCATAATTCAAGCAAATAACGCCATCATTGCAACTCAACTACGGTTTCAAAGTGGGGATTTACTAGAGTACTTTAGAAACAAGGCCAACTTGCGCAATTTATGCTCAATTCAAGTTATTGTTAGGCCTGACTACAACGCATCTTAATAACGTTACCTTAAGAAAACCTTAAGCTTAAAAAGTTATGATTGTTGGATTTATGAAAAACAAAGCTGTCATTGCGAGACCTGCATTTTTTGCAGGTCGTGAGAATCTAGTACTGAGTTGATTTAGATATTCAGCACTGGATTGCCACGCGCTCGCTACACTCGCGCCCGCAAAGACAGCTTTGTTTTTCATAAATACTAAAATCATTATTGTATCTTATACTATTTACGCCTAAATAAGGAGCAATTAAGTTGTTTAATACAGCCCAAATAAAATATCCAATCTCAGAACATTATAAAACCAGAGAAGCTTTTGAAGCGTTACAATCTAAGTTAGATAATGATAACAAAATTTTACAGGTCGTGCGTGAATCAGCTAAGCATCAAGATTTAAAATATCTTGAAAGCGTATTAAAAGCCAAATCTGCATTAGTACCAGTCATTATTTTAACTGTTTATGAAAGACTAGCACCCGGTGCACCTAACACACCCGGGAAAAACACTTGCGACACAGCATTTGTTACGTCCTTTTATAAAAAAGCAACTGCATCTATCCGATTTCATAGAGAAGCGAAGGACTTTTTCCCTATTTCAAACAATCATCAAGGTTATACACTGCTAGAAAATAATAATGCTGTTATTAATTACCGTTTCTTTTTGAAATTACTAAGAATTGCTAAAAGTAGAAATTTAAGAGAAATAGAAACCCTAATAAAAAAACATGTTCATCAAATTATTGGTAATCTACGAGGCATTGATACTTATTTTTCTACATACCATCGCACATTACCAGAAAATGTAACTACCCCTAATCTCGACGCTTTTTTACAGCATCTCAATCAATTTTGTACTGAGTGTGCTGAGTTATCATCTGTGAATGTGATGAATCTATCTGTCGCGGTATTGATAAATGCTTGTGTAGATTTTCTTAAAAGTCCAGGGGCAAATGTAGAACAATCTATAGATATACTACTAAAACTTGAAAATAAAATTCAAATTCCTTATTTTAGTATCTTAATCTATGATCATATGATCCCCAAAATTTTATCTAATGAATTAAAAGCCTCTAACGCTGATATTATCTCAGACATGACTTCTTTTGTATCAAAAAACCCATTATCTACGCTTCATCAAAATGAATTATTTTTCACTCCAGAAACGCTCAATATAATGAACGATTTAAGAGCTGCATTGGTTGCGTTGATTATGAAGGCTGTAAATAATGGAAAATCTATAGAACCTCACATGTTGTCGATTATCAGTCTTGTCGTTATGGCTGAAAAAATAATTTCAAATCTATTACCGGATGAAATGCGACCATTTCGTGGGCTTATGGCAAATTTTATTGAACGCCATCTGTCAAACATACCGATTGAAACCGTTAATGAACAATCAAAATGCTTGGCGAACTTGTTCTCTCAAAAAAGATCTGTGATGGCTGTTATACTAAAACAACTTCAAGATCAAAACAAAGTTTGGGACAATGATTATCTTCGAATCATTAATGGTTTTTTAAAGCATATTACTACATTTGACGCTTATGTTGCCTCATTAGAATCTTCAGAGAATCCTGAGTTAAAAGAAAAAATCAATGTTTTTGTTGACGCTTTTTATAAAACGGTAACGCTACCTAATCCAGCAACCGATGAAAATATTGCAGCTATTTTTTCAAGCGCTAAAGAAAAAATAACTGAATATATCGACTTCAAAAAAACACTATCAACGATAGCTTTCTGGCTTAAGATTTACCCTCACGATGATTTAAAAAACACTTACAACCAAATGGTGAGCTACTTAACCAAAGAAAATACTTTATTAGATCCAAACTTCGCTGCTAAACGTGAAAAATTTAAAAAAATATTTGAATCAGCACGAGCATTTCATTTTCAAAAACTCGTTCTTCAAAACTATGACCCTGAACACGAAACGAGTTTTGTAGGATTTACATTACACAAAGCAGACCCTAGCAGGGCTGCACTCTGTAAGAATCTACTTAGAGATTTAAGTGCTATAGAACCGACATTAAGCGCAGATAACTTTAGTCAAGACTACTATGATTCAATTAATACACGGCTTGAAACAGCTATTACCTCCATCACCAGTTATCGAAGCACATTACGTGATAATCTAATTGCTTTACAAACATCTATGCAAGATACAAAGCTAGCACGGACAACGTACGCTTATGAAGGTTTTGAGTTGTAATATAGATAGTCAGTCCTGGATTGCTTCGCTACGCTCGCAATGACGAATGCTGTCCTTGCGAGGCCCGCGTTCTTTGCGGGCCGTGGCAATCCATTACTGAATTAAAATAGACAATCAGGTCTGGATTGCTTCGCTACGCTCGCAATGACAGCAACTTTTCATCAAAGCAAAAACTAATCTTTACTGATGATTATACCGCTCAACTGAAGCAAGAATCTCTTTTTTCGCTTCATCAGTACCTACCCAACCATCTACTTTTACCCATTTGCCTTCTTCCAAATCTTTATAATGCTCAAAGAAATGTGAAATACACGCAAGTAATTGAGGTGAAACATCTTGTGGAGAATGAATTTTACGATAATTCACTGATAACTTATCGACTGGCACAGCCAATATTTTTGCATCTACACCACTTTCATCCGTCATTTTTAACATGCCAATTGGTCTCGCTCGAATAACTGAGCCACTAATCAAAGGTGCAGGTGACATAACTAAAACATCCACTGGATCACCATCTTCAGATAATGTATGTGGAATATAACCATAATTGCATGGATAATACATGGCTGTATCTAAGAAACGATCAACGAATAAAACACTTGTTTCTTTATCAACTTCATATTTAACAGGCTCACTACGCATAGGAATTTCAATCACCACATTGATATCATTGGGAACATCCCTACCTGCTGGAATTTGCTTAAACGACATTGTTTTCTCCTATATTACATTGATTAATTCAAAAAATTTCATGCAGCTTGTGGACTAATAGCGATGCGGTCATCAAATACAAAACAATCTCCCTTATAATGTGCATCACCACATTCAAGAAAATAATTTAATATACCGCCATCTAATTGATAAACTTCTTGATAACCCTGCTCTAGCATAACAGGTAAAACTTTTTCACAGCGAACCCCGCCGGTGCAAAAAATCACAATGGGTTGGCTTTTTTGCTCACGTGTTAATTGTCCTAACCTATCAGGCAAGTCAGTAAATTTTTCAATTGGCAATGTAACAGCATCATTAAAAGTTCCAATTAAAAATTCATAAGTATTTCTTGTATCTAATAATGTTACCGGTTTATTTTCATCTAGCCATTGTTTCAATACTTTAGGTGTAACCGTATGCGTCTGATTTTTTGATGTATCGATATTGGGTCTACCAAATGTGATAATTTCTTTTTTAATTTTGATACATAACTTTCTAAATGGCACAATTTCAGAAATACTTTCTTTGAAAAAAATGTCACTAAATTTTTCATCTTTATGTATTTTACTGATAAATAATTTAATATTCTCGGGACTTCCTGCTAAACAAATATTAATCCCTTCTGCGCTTATTAAAATGGTCCCTTTTAATGCGAGTTCCTGACAAAGTTGTTTAAGGCTAGACTGTAATACTTCTAAATTATTTAACTGAATGAATTTATAACCACTGATATTTAAGATATGATTCATTGTTTAACCTACCTCACTATAAAGGATACCAACGATGACTTGTATATTTTGTCAAATCGCGAATGGTGAAATTCCAGCCACTTTACTACACCAAGATGATGAGATCATAGCATTTAATGATATTGATCCAAAAGCTCCTCATCATATATTAATCATCCCTCGTGAACATATTTCGACCATAAATGATTTAAAAACAGAGCAAAGTCATTTAATTTCAAAAATGGTCATGTCTGCACAAAAAATAGCGAAATCTATAGGTGTCTCTGAAGGTGGATATCGTTTAGTGATGAACTGTAATCAAGATGGTGGTCAAGCCGTCTATCATATTCATCTACATTTACTCGGGGGACGTGTATTACATTGGCCACCTGGGTGATTATTTTTATTTACAAAAAACTGGAGTTTTGTTTGTAGGGTGGATTAGGGCCGCAAGGCCCGTAATCCACCGTTACTACATTAAATCAAATTGTAAAACCTCTATAATACACCGAAAAGTTTGAATACCAAGGAAGGTAAATACTATGAGTCAATATAAAAGATGTTATTATCCCGGAGGATGCTATTTTTTCACATTGGTTACTTATCAACGTCAACCTATTTTGATAAAAACAGGAAATATCAAAAACCTAAAGAATGCGATTAATAAAGTAAAATTAAGTTATCCTTTCACTTTATCTGCCTTAGTAATACTTCCTGATCATTTACATTTATTATTAAAATTGCCAGATAAAGATACTGATTTTTCCACGAGAATACGCTTAATAAAACGTTACTTCTCAATAAATCAGAATACATACAGCAATAATCGAAATGAAAAGTATGTTTGGCAGCGTCGTTTTTGGGAGCATCTGATTTATAACGAAGATGATTGGAAAATACATTTTGACTATATTCATTATAATCCAGTAAAACATGGCTATGTAAAAAATGTTAGCGACTGGCCGTTTAGCTCATTTCATTATTGGCTTACACGTGGAATATATGATATAGAGTGGGGTTCTCTAGAACCAACTTCTCTAGCTGCTTTTAAAAGAGAATAAATACTACCTTTTTAAACAATATTTTGTTTCGCAACGCATTTAAATAAAAGGAGTAAAATCATGATTGAATATCTTGGCTTCGTTTATGGAATAATTAAAGATTTAAAAGAATATTTTACATATCAAGAAGATGTTAAATTGATCGACAATGAATATGCTAAACATCTAGAAAATCAAGAAAAAACCAATGGTAATAATATTGAATTTCATTGGTCTGATGAGGATAAAGTTTCTATTAGAAAAACCAAAGGCTGGGATTATTACTATGAAATTGATAAAAAACAGCGAAAAAAATTTATACTAAAAAACAAAGCAAACAAGATATTAATCGCAAAAAAAATATAATTTCATTATTAATTGTAGGGTGGATTAGGACCGCAAGGCCCGTAATCCACCAAAACGTAACGGTGGATTACGGCGCTAAAGCGCCTAATCCACCCTACATCAAATTAAGAATCATTGTAGGGCGGATTAGGACCGCAAGGCCCGTAATCCACCAAAACGTAACGGTGGATTACGGCGCTAAAGCGCCTAATCCACCCTACATCAAATTAAGAATCATTGTAGGGTGGATTAGGGCCGCAAGGCCCGTAATCCACCAAAACGTAACGGTGGATTACGGCGCTAAAGCGCCTAATCCACCCTACATTAAACG
>JBFWPS010000055.1:0-10134 GCA_050249855.1 Gammaproteobacteria bacterium | reverse complement strand
TTGAGATGGTGATGCCTGGAGATAATATTTCAATGGTAGTAACGTTGATAGCACCGATTGCGATGGAAGAAGGCTTACGATTTGCGATACGAGAAGGTGGAAGAACCGTAGGTGCGGGTGTTGTTGCAAAGGTGATTGAATAAAAAAGTAGTGGTAGAGGATTTAAAAATTTATGGCTAAAAGACAGCGTATTCGAATTAAGTTAAAAGCGTATGATCATCGTTTGATTGATCAATCGACTTGGGAAATTGTTGAAACTGCAAAGCGTACTGGCGCACGTATTTTGGGGCCAACACCTTTACCAACATCAATTGAAAAGTTTACAATTTTAATTTCACCACACGTGAATAAAGATGCACGTGATCAATATGAAATTAGAACACATAAACGTTTAGTTGATATTGTAGATCCAACAGAAAAAACAGTTGATGCATTAATGAAATTGGATTTAGCTGCAGGCGTTGATGTACAAATCAGTGTAGAAGATTGAGTAAGAGGTTAAAAATGTCATTAGGGTTAATAGGAAAAAAATTAGGAATGACACGAATCTTTACCGAACGTGGTAATGCGGTTCCAGTTACGGTGATTGAAGTGCTTCTTAGTAAAGTATCACAAATAAAAAACATTGATACGGATGGATATAATGCAATTCAAGTAGCCTACTATCCTCGTGTACAAAAGCATGTTACAAAACCATTACAAGGGCATTGTAAAAAGGCTGAGATTGATCCAACCAAGCATTTTAAAGAATTTCTGTTAGAACAAAATCCTGCAGATAGTTTCAAAGTAGGTGATGAACTTTCATTAGAAGTTTTTACAGTTGGACAAGTGGTTGATGTTTCTGGTGTATCAAAAGGTAAGGGTTTTGCTGGTGTTATTAAGCGCCATAATTTTTCAAGCCAAGATGCAACACACGGTAACTCAGTTTCTCATAATGTGCCCGGTTCTATTGGTCAACGACAATCACCAGGTAAAGTTTTTAAAGGTAAAAAAATGGCAGGTCGTTTAGGTGGTAAAAATACAACGACTCAGAATTTGACAATCGTTTCCATTGATGCTGACAAACGTTTAATTTTCGTTGAGGGTGCTATCCCTGGGGCTAAAGATGGGGTTGTAGTTATTAAACCTGCGGTGAAAGAGGCATAAAATGTTAATTGAAGCAAAGAAAAATCCAGCAGAATCGTCACAAGTATTTAAATCTCAGTTTAATGAAGCGTTAATTCATCAAGTATTAACGACTTATATGACGAATACACGTGCTGGTACAAAAGCACAAAAAACAAGAGCTGAAGTAAGAGGTGGTGGTAAAAAACCTTGGAAACAAAAGGGCACAGGTCGAGCAAGAGCTGGTACTATTCGTAGTCCAATTTGGAGAAAGGGTGGTGTAATTTTTGCTGCAAAACCTAAAGACTATGATCAAAAGATCAATAGAAAAATGTATCGTGGCGCGATTAAATCAATTCTTTCAGAGTTAAATCGACAAGGTCGAATGATATTTGCTGAATCAATTAATTTATCTAGCCATAAAACAAAAGAGTTAATTAAGGTTTTAGAAAAATATCCGTACGAAAGTTTATTGATTATTGCAGAACCAGAAAATAAATCTCTCTACATGGCTGCAGGTAATATTCCTAATGTTGATGTTTGTTCTGCTAGTCAAATTAACCCAGTTAATTTGATTCGTAATGACAAAGTTATTATGACTTCAGAATCATTTGAACTTATTCGTAAACATTTAGAGGAGTCTAAGTAATGGCACTGCGTAAGAAAGCAAAAGACTCAAGCGAAAAAGTAAATGAAGTTATAAATTCACAAGAGATTATTTTGGGACAACACATTACTGAAAAAGCAACGATGGTGAATCAACTTGCGAATCAGAATGTTTTTAAAGTTAGTTTAGCTGCGAATAAACATCAAATTAAAGATGCGATAGAAAAACAATTTAATGTTGTGGTTGAATCAGTTAGAACTTGTAATGTTAAGCGCGGTCCTAAAAAAACACCTATTTATAAAAAGGCTTATGTGACTTTACAACAGGGCCAAAGTATTAATATTTCAGAAAATAGTTAGAGGGTTATACCATGTCGATGATTGTTCACATGAAGCCAACATCACCAGGAAGACGATTTGTAGTCAGAATCAAAAATCCGATGTTATATAAAGGACGTCCAGAATCTTCTTTAGTAGTAGGAAAGAAAAAACATGGTGGTCGAAATAATCAAGGTCGTATCACTACCAGACATCAGGGTGGTGGTCACAAGCAATTATATCGTCAGATTGATTTTAAACGTGACAAAGATGGTATACCAGCGCGTGTAGAACGCATTGAGTATGATCCAAATCGTACAGCGCATATTGCATTGTTAGTCTACAAAGATGGCGAAAAAAGGTATATTATAGCGCCTAAAGATTTAGAAATAGGTAGCGAGTTACTTTCTGGCAATAATGTGCCAATTAAGGTGGGTAATGCATTGCCATTACATAGTATTCCTGTTGGTACGGTCGTTCATGCAATTGAATGGAAGCCTGGTAAAGGCGCACAAATGGCCCGTAGTGCGGGTACAAGTGCTGATTTAATTGCAAGAGAAGGTTCAGTTGCTTTAATTCGTTTACGCTCTGGAAAAATTAGACGCATTCCTGTAGACTGCCGAGCAACGATTGGGCAAGTTGGTAATGTCTTTGCAAATTTACGTTCTTATGGGAAAGCAGGGGCTAAACGTCATTTGGGTATAAGACCAACTGTGCGTGGTGTTGCGATGAACCCAGTAGATCATCCACATGGTGGTGGTGAAGGTAGAACTTCTGGTGGACGACATCCTGTTTCACCTTGGGGACAACCAACTAAAGGTTATAAGACAAGAAAGAGAAAGACTAAAAACGATTAATATTTTTGAAAGGGTTAGGAAATGCCAAGATCACTTAAAAAAGGCCCGTTTGTAGATAATCATTTACAAAAGCATGTGGAAGAGGCTGTAAAAACAAATTCACGTAAACCAATTAAAACTTGGTCACGACGTTCGATGATCATTCCAACAATGATTGGTTTAACGATTGCGGTACATAATGGTCGCCTTCATGTTCCAATTTTCATTACTGAAAATATGGTAGGTCACAAGTTAGGTGAATTTGCGCCAACTAGAACGTTTCGCGGTCATTCTGCAGATAAAAAAGTGAAAGGGGAATAAGGTATGGATGTTGCAGCTACATTAAAAAACGCGCGCATATCACCACAAAAAGTGCGTTTAATTGCTGATGAAATACGTGGAAACCCAATTGAATTAGCGCTTGATGTTTTAAAATTTAGTAGTAAAAAGGGAGCTTTCTTACTAAAAAAAGTTTTAAATTCTGCAATTTCAAATGCAGAACAAAATCATGGTTTAGATATTGACGAATTAAAAGTAAAAGCAGTGTTTGTTAATGAAGGACCAAGATTAAAAAGATTTCACGCACGAGCTCGTGGACGTGGAAATACAATTTTTAAACGTATGTCACATATTACTGTGATTGTATCTAATTAGGAATTAAATCGCATGGGTCAGAAAGCAAATCCAAAAGGCTTAAGAATAGGTATAGTGCATGAAAGTGCATCGACATGGTACACGGCTAATAAAACAAATTTTCGTGAGAATTTATTAGAAGATATAGCGTTACGTGAAGTTATTAATGCAAAATATCCTGATATTAGTGAAATTCTAATTAAACGTCCTACGAAAAAGTCTGCGATTGTGAATATCTTAACTTCTAGACCAGCAGCCATTATTGGTAAAAGC
Source organism: Gammaproteobacteria bacterium (assembly GCA_050249855.1). Classification (GTDB taxonomy): domain Bacteria; phylum Pseudomonadota; class Gammaproteobacteria; order JBGSLN01; family JBGSLN01; genus JBFWPS01. The sequence continues at coordinate 6,364 of JBFWPS010000055.1, read as the reverse complement.
GGTGCAGAAGTTGAAGTTTTACGTAAGTTAGCATCTGATATTTTGAAGGTGCCAGCGCATGTGAATATTGTAGATTTGCCTAAACCACATCTTGATGCGAGATTAGTTGCTAAGGGTGTTGCTCAGCAATTAGAACAGCGGGTTATGTTTAGACGTGCAATGAAACGAGCAGTAACAAATACACTCAAAGCAGGTGCCGAAGGTATTAAAATTTGTATTAGTGGACGGTTAGGTGGTGCTGAAATTGCCCGCAGTGAATGGTATAGAGAAGGTCGTGTACCTCTACATACACTGAGAGCGAATATCGATTACGCTATTTCGGAAGCAAAAACTACCTACGGTATCATTGGTGTAAAAGTTTGGATATTTAAAGGTGAAGTTTTTGATACAAAACAGGATAAACCAGTTATAGAAGAAGCTATAGGGTCTTAAATTATGATGCAGCCAAAACGGACAAAGTACCGTAAACAACAAAAAGGCAGGAATAAAGGTGTAGCCACTAGTGGAACCAAAGTAAGCTTTGGTGAGTTTGGTTTAAAAGCTATTGGTGCTGGGCGATTAACTGCAAGACAAATTGAAGCAGCTCGAAGAGCATTGACGCGACATGTTAAACGGGGTGGTAAAGTTTGGATCCGTATATTTCCAGATAAGCCAATTACCAAAAAACCGTTAGAAGTTCGTCAAGGTAAAGGTAAGGGTAGTGTGGAATACTGGGTTTATTCAGCGAAGCCAGGTAAGGTGCTTTTTGAAATAGAAGGTATATCTGAAGATTTGGCAAGAGAAGCATTTAAGCTTGCAGCTGCAAAACTCCCAGTACTAACAACCTTTGAAAAAAGAGAGGTTATGTAATGGAACAGAATCAAGCAACAGTGGAAACCGCAAACAAACGTAAAACCTTAACTGGTAAAGTGGTTTCAAAATCTTCAAAAACAATTAAGGTTGTTGTTGAGCGACATGTAAAACACCCTGTTTATAAAAAGATTGTTACGAAATTTACAAAAGTGCTTGCGCATGATGAACATGAAAAAGCACAGATAAATGATATTGTGTATATCGGTGAAACTAAACCGATTTCAAAAAGAAAAAGTTGGGAACTAATTGAAGTTAATCCCAAATAATGTGAGATTGGAGAAGGTAAATGATTCAGACGCGTTCAGTTTTAGAAGTAGCTGATAATAGTGGTGCTAGAGCACTAAAGTGTATCAAAGTGCTTGGTGGCTCTAAACGTCGTTATGCAAACATCGGTGATGTTATTAAAGTAAGTATCAAAGATGCAATGCCACGTGGTAAGGTTAATAAGGGCGATGTTTATTTTGCTGTGATTGTTCGTACAAAGAAAGGTGTAAGAAGGACAGACGGTTCGCTTATTCGTTTTGATACGAATGCTGCAGTTTTATTGAATTCGCAGCTTCAACCTATTGGTACACGTATCTTTGGACCTGTTACAAGAGAATTGCGCGGAGAAAAATTTATGAAAATTGTTTCTCTGGCAGAAGAAGTATTATAGTTAGGTTTTTATTGAAGGCGAGATGTTACCATGGCACATGTAAAAAAAGATGATATCGTTTACGTTCTTACTGGTTCTGATAAAGGTAAGCAAGGTAAAGTTTTAAAAGTTTTAAAAAAAGAAAACAAAATAATTGTTGATGAAGTGAATATGGTAAAAGTTCATTTATCTGCTAGAAAGAACAAGGGTAATCCCGGGCAGATAGTACAAAAACCTGCACCAATTCATATGAGTAATGTTGTACGTTTTGATGAAAATAAACGTTAAGTTTTTTATTAAAGAGGTAGGGTCTTTCCTATGAGTTTTCGTAAATTATATGAAAAAGAGATTGTTAAATCATTAATGCAGCAGTACAAGTACGATAATGTCATGATGGTACCTGCGCTTGACAAAATTGTAGTAAACATCGGCGTCAGTGAAGCAAAAAATGATAGCAAGATCTTAGAGAATGCAAAAAGTGATTTAGAAAAAATTACTGGTCAGAAGCCATTAGTAACGGTTGCAAGACAATCAATCGCGGGTTTTAAAATTCGTGAAGGTTGGCCTATCGGCGTAAAAGTTACTTTACGACAAGATCGTATGTATGATTTTTTAGAACGATTGGTTTGTATCGCATTACCACGGGTGAGAGATTTTCGTGGTTTAAGTCCACGTGCTTTTGATAAGTTTGGCAATTATAATTTGGGAATTCGTGAACAAATCGTGTTTCCAGAAATCGATTATGATAAAATTGATGCACTTCGTGGCATGAATATTACAATTAATACAACTGCTAAAACAGTTCAAGAAGCTAAGGCACTTTTAGCAGCATTTAAATTTCCATTTAAGGATCAGTGAGGTTATTAATGGCAAGATTGGCTTTAATCAATAAAGAAAATCATCGTACAAAAGTGGCGGATCGTTATCGCCAAAAGCGTGATGCACTAAAAGAAGAATTGCGCCTATTGCAAAAAGATTTTATGAATAATGCAGAGTCTATCATTGAGCTTCAAGCTAAATTGAATGACATGCCACGTGATGCAAGTGACGTGCGTCGTAGAAATCGTTGTCAAAAAACAGGAAGACCTAGAGGTTATTATCGTCGCTTTGGTTTAGGCAGAAGTAAATTAAGAGAATATGCGATGAATTGTTATATCCCTGGCCTAGTTAAGTCAAGTTGGTAAGATTAAATTCCTTTCTGTAGTGAGAAGGAATCGAAGAGGATAAGTTTATGAGTATGAGTGATACAATAGCAGATATGCTAACAAGAATACGCAATGCACAAAGTGCAAATCATGCAAACGTTAGCATACCTTCTTCTAAAACAAAAGTAGCTGTTGCACAAGTGTTGCTAGATGAAGGGTACATCACTGGTTTTGAAGTTGTACAAGAGGGTGTTAAATCAATTTTGATGTTAACACTAAAGTATTATAATAATCGACCTGTTATAGAAACATTAGATAGGATTAGTCGTCCTGGTCTTAGAATCTATAAATCTTCTGACATGATTCCACGAATCAATGGTGGTTTGGGTGTTATAATTGTTTCTACTTCTAAAGGGATCATGACTGATAAAAAGGCACGTTCTTTAGGTGTAGGTGGCGAATTATTGTGTAGTGTGAGCTAGGAGTTAGTAATGTCTAGAGTTGCTAAAAGGCCAATCCCTTTTGATAATAAACACGTGAAAGTGACAATTAATGATGGCACTGTGTTGATAAAAGGTAAAAAAGGTGAAGAAAGTTTTAAACCGCATAAAAAAGTTAAAGTTGAGTGCTTTGAAGATAACCTCAAAGTATCTGGTGTTGATGAAACAGAAATGAGTCGTATGCATGCTGGAACAGCTCGATCAATCTTGAGTGATTTGGTTGAGGGTGTAACGAATGGTTATGAAATTAAGATGATATTAGTTGGTGTGGGTTATAAAGCTCAGGTAAATGGAAAAATGCTACAATTGACTTTAGGTTTTTCTCATCCTGTTGCTCATGAAATTCCAAAAGAAGTAACCATTGAGACACCAAGCCAAACAGAAATTGTGATTCGTGGTACTAATGCACAAGTAGTAGGTGAAGTTGCTGCAAAAATTCGTCGATATCGTCAACCTGATAGTTATAAAGGTAAAGGTTTACGTTTTGCTAATGAACAAATTATTTTGAAAGAAACGAAAAAGAAATAAGGTGCTATATGTCTAAAGTCTGTAAAACACCGCTTCAACGCCGTGAAAAAAGAGCTAGAAAAGCTCGCGGAAAACAGCGTTTTCAATTACAAGTGCCAGTATTATCGGTTCATAAAAGTTGTAATCATATTTATGTTCAGTTTTTACGGCCAGATAGAGCTGCTGTATTAGCAAGCGCGTCTAGTTTGGATAAAAAAATTCGTGGTCAGAAAACCGAAATGAAACCTAAAGAAGTTGCTCATTTAGTTGGTAAAATGATTGGCGAAAAAGTTATTGCTTTGGGTTATAAAAAAATTGGGTTTGATCGATCTGGATTTTTATATCACGGTCGTGTTAAAGCAGTTGCTGATGGTGCCAGAGAAGCTGGCTTAGAATTCTAATAGGATAAAAAATATGGCTGTAGTGCAAACGAATAATGTAAGTACTGATCTTTTAGAAAAAATGGTCGCTGTTTCACGTAATGCAAAAGTTGTGAAAGGTGGACGAATCTTTAGTTTTTCAGCTTTAGTCGTTGTAGGAGATGGCAAAGGAAAATTAGGTATCGGTCGTGGTAAAGCCCGAGAAGTTTCGATTGCTATTCAGAAAGCAATGGAAAACGCGAGAAAGAATACAACTTATTTCGAATTAAATGGTCACACATTATGGCATGAGATTTGTGGAAATCATGGCGCAACCAAAGTATTTATGAAACCAGCATCTGAAGGTACTGGTATTATTGCGGGTGGAGCGATGAGAGCTGTATTTGAAGTATTAGGTGTTAAGAATGTTTTAGCAAAAACCTACGGTTCTTCAAATCCTTATAATGTTGTTCTTGCAACGGTGGATGGTTTAAGACGTTCTTCTACACCGCAATCAGTTGCAGCTAAACGTGGTAAAACAGTCGAAGAATTATTAGCGTAAAACTTGAGGAATTAAATATGCATTTAAATACATTATCACCAGGTAAAGGCGCGAAAAAATCTATTAAACGTCTAGGACGTGGAATAGGTTCTGGTTTAGGTAAAACCAGTGGTAAAGGTCACAAAGGACAACATGCTCGTGCGGGTGGTTATCACAAGTTAGGTTTTGAAGGTGGCCAAATGCCTATGCAACGTCGTTTGCCAAAGTTTGGTTTTACACCTATCAATAAAGAACAGATTGTTGTTTTAACTTTACGAGATTTAAATCGTTTTGCAGAAAAAAATGTCTCGCTTGAAAGTTTGAAAAAAGCAAACGTTATTAAGAATTACGTCGAAGTGGTTAAAATAATTAAAACAGGTGAACTGACGGATGCTTTTCATTTGAAAGGCTTAAAAGTTTCAGAAGGTGCAAAACAAGCTATTCTTGAAAAAGGTGGTTCTGTTGAATAAGTCTCTTGCTAAATCAAAAGCAGCGACGCCCGCACTCGGTGAATTAACTTCTCGATTGTTGTTCGTCGTTTTGGCTATTCTGGTTTATCGTATAGGTGCTCATATTCCTGTGCCCAACCTTGATCCAGAACGTTTAGCACAAATATTTTCACAACAGCAATCTGGAATAGTAGGTTTGTTTAATATGTTTTCTGGTGGCGCATTATCGCGTTTAACCGTATTTGCTTTAGGTGTAATGCCGTATATTTCGGCCTCTATTATTATGCAGTTGTTAACGGCTGTTTCACCCAAGTTAGAGCAACTTAAAAAAGAAGGTGAGGCAGGGCGTAGAAAGCTCAATCAATATACACGTGTTGGTACGCTTTTATTAGCATTTTTCCAAGCAATTGGATTAGCAAAGTTGTTAGTTAGTTCTAATATTGCTTTATACGGTGGTTTTAGTTTTTATTTTACAACTTCATTAACATTAGCAACTGGTACCATGTTCCTGATGTGGTTAGGTGAACAGATTACTGAACGAGGAATAGGAAACGGTATTTCATTAATTATTTTTACAGGGATCCTTTCTGGTTTCCCTGCTGCAATTGCGCGTACATTTGGGCAATTGAGAGAAGGTCAACTAAATGTTTTGCATATGTTGTTAGTAGGGTTGATTGTTGTGGGTGTAACTGCCTTTGTCGTTTTTATGGAACGCGCACAACGAAGAATTACAGTGAATTATGCGCAAAGACAAATGGGTAAAAAAGTTTATCAAGCTCAAACAAGTCATTTGCCTTTGAAAATTAATATGGCGGGTGTGATACCACCTATTTTTGCAACTAGCCTTATTTTGTTTCCAGCAACCTTAGCAACTTGGTTTGCTAAAACACCTGGATTTGCATGGTTAGGTAACCTGGGTTTAATGTTATCACAAGGACAACCGCTTTATATTTTAGTGTTTACGATTGGTGTGATATTTTTCTGCTTTTTTTATTCTGCTTTGGTATTTAATCCAAAAGAAACCGCAGATAATTTAAAGAAGAGTGGAGCATATATCCCAGGCATTCGACCTGGTGAACAAACAGCTAATTATATTGATTCGGTGATGACAAAACTCATTATGGTAGGCGCACTTTATGTCAGTGCAGTTTGTTTGTTACCAGAATTTATGAATTATACTTGGCATGTGCCATTTTTATTTGGTGGAACTTCCTTGTTAATTATCGTTGTGGTAATTATGGATGTGATAGCGCAGATTCAAGCACATTTAATGTCGCATCAATATGGTTCATTGATGAAGAAAGCGAAGTTGAAAGTATAAGTATAAAGGGGTAGAAGATGAAAGTTAGGGCATCGGTAAAAAAGATTTGCCGTAAA
>JBFWPS010000054.1:0-10237 GCA_050249855.1 Gammaproteobacteria bacterium | reverse complement strand
TGAAGGATTACTATGATTCCAAGTCATTGGCCAATAACGTCCGAAAATAATTTTTAAAATATCATGCAATACATAAGCAATAGACAGACTAACCACATAACACCAAATAAATACCATTAAATGATTTAATTTTTTCTGAAAAAAAACTAAAGGAAATAATATTAAAACAATACCTAGTAAAGGATTAGGGATCCAAGTGATGTATTTTAAAAATGATATTTTTGTCCAATGGTGTTCATAAACAAAAAATGCAATGGGCTTATCTAAATAATAATAAGAGAACAGGATTAATAATAACATACTCACTATAAAAATTGTTTGTTTTCTATATGTACTAAGCATGGTGGATTAACCTTTTTGGCTATATATTATTTGCGATCTTTTGAAACACTTTATGGTATAATGCTTTACCCGGTCATTGGAGTATTCTATGCAAAATAGTCAACCAAAGAAAGTACTAGGCACATTTACTTTGAGCATGATGGCCATCGCCGCCATTATTAATTTACGTGGATTGCCTTTAATGGCCAGCATGGGATTACACGCCATCTTTTTTTATTTAGCTGCCGCCATATTCTTTTTAATTCCTTCAGGCTTAGTATGTGCTGAACTTGCAACGACTTACCCAGAAGCAGGTGGTATTTATTTATGGGTTAAACGCGCATTTGGTGAGCGAACTGGTTTTTTAGCGATATGGCTTGAATGGTTTAATAATGTGATTAGTTACCCTGCTACGTTATCTTTCATGGCTACAACGCTTGCTTATTTATTTGATCCTAAAATTGCTGAACACAAAGCATTTATTTTTATTACAACCCTATTTATTTTATGGTTTGCAACCTTCTTTAATATTCTTGGGGTCAAAGCCTCTAGTCGTTTAAATGTTGTAGGTGCATTACTAGGAACTTTAATTCCAGGACTTGCGATTATTTTACTTGGAATTTTTTGGCTATTTGGACACAACACTTCTCAAATTGATTTTTCATTTACAAATATTTTTCCAGCGGCACATTTTAGTAATTTTGTTTTCTTTTCTGGTGTTTTATCTGGTTACTCTGGCATGCAAATTATTGCATTCCATGCAGCCAATGTAGATAAACCACAACGTTCATATACCAAAGCCATTGGAGTAGCTGTGGTTTTAATTTTATTAACAACTATTTTAGCTGCTTTATCAATCGGTGTTGTGGTACCCAAACATGAGTTAACACTCGTGGGTGGATTAATGCAGGGTTTTACGCATTTTTTTAGTGCATTTCACATGACTGCTACAGTACCGATATTAGCTGCATTAATTTTAATTGGCGGTTTTTCAAGCTTAAGTGCTTGGCTATTAGGCCCTGCACGTGGTTTAGCAGTAGCCGCTAATCAGGCTCATTTTTTTAAAATTTTTTCCAAAGAAAATAAAAACGGATCACCTGTTGCTATATTATTATTACAAGCCATTGTTGCATCTCTTTTTTCAAGTTTATTTTTATATATGCCTTCAACGAGCACCGCTTTTTGGATGTTGATTGATATGTCGAGTCAATCAACCTTATTGATGTATGTTTTAATTTTTGCTTCGGCTATTTATTTACGTTTTCGAGAGCCAACCATGGTACGACCATTTAAAATTCCTGGTGGGAGGATCGGTATTACATTGATTGCAGGATTACCTATCCTCGCTTGTTTGGGCGCTATTATTACTAGTTTCTCGCCCCCAGAAGAATTACTCATTGGGCAATTAACTCATTACGAAACAATCTTAGTGGGTAGTAATATTGTTTACTTACTCATTCCATTTTTGATAGCCGCTATTATGATCAAACGACGCAAATTAGATTAGATACGCCCACACCAACCTGACTATTTTGGCATATATGCCAAAATAGTCATTATGGAGCCTAATCATGACATGCCTTCCAAGTCATTCTAAATGCGGATTATGTTAATCAAAATTGTTTTATCCAGAAAAATCCAATGATAGTACCTGCGCGAACTTTTTTATCCCAACTGATTTAATTCAGACTCTTTTACTTTAATCAATGCTTTTGCTAGTAACCAGCCTTCAAGTTCTTCAATAAACTGCGCAACTAACCGGCTACGTTCTCTATTAGTTTCAGGCTCAATTTCACTGGGCTTATTAAACATCAACAAAGGCCCTTTCCCATCGATTAAACGTTCATACCAATCGCCATTTGTTGAATCTAAAATTTCTTTAAAAAAGGCTTGGATTAAATTAGCACTTTGATTTTTTGAATATCCTTGAATGTACGTTGCATAAATCGCTAATTCTTTAAAAGTATTGAGCCTACAAATATCATTTTTTCCTTCTAGTGAAATTAAATAATCGCGAACATTAGTATATTTTGTAAGTACAACAGGTTCAGGTGCAGCATAATGTTCCGATAGAATTTGCACTGCCTTTATTTGTTTATCAGGTCCAACAGTGATTTGTTCTCTTTTTTCTCGTATCAATTTCAATATTTCTGCTAAAGGTTGATTGGGAGCTATCTGCAATTCTTCATCACCAAAAATCATGAAATAAACCGCTAAAACCATTGCACTTCTGGCGCGACCTGCTTTGCAATGCAAATAAACTTTACCACCTCTTAAAACATGATATCGTATCCTCATCACAGCATTAAGTACTGCAGCGGCAGAAACATCCGCTGTAAAATCAGGCATATGAACGAAAACATGCTCAATATTTTCTTGCTGCCATTGAGATGGCTTTACAATAGACGTTCCAAGCCAATTCACCCCACGACCTGATAATTCTTCATAGGTACTTAAACTCACAACTAAGGTTACATCAGGCGGAAGCACTAACTCTTTTGTGTTATCTGGTATACGGCCTAACACAATCTTTGAAGTCACGTGAGAATAGGGCTCCCAACCATGCTGTTTTGCCGATTGCCAGCGATTCCAACCACGTGATACTGCAAATGCACTCATTTGCCATAGAGAAACTTCAGGAATGATGTAATACGGCCTTAGTTCGTTGAGAGAAAGCAATTTATGCATTGATTACCTGTAAATTCATTTGAATCATCTAAATTTTACTCTACCATAATTTAACCAAAAAATCGAGCTGACGTTTTTTCCAATTTAGAATATTATTCTAAACAATACAATCAAATAATATGGTACTGACCATGAAAATTTATCAAAATCTAGCTGAATCAATTGCCAAATTTCTTTCTCCATTAGTCGAAGTCTCATTGATGGATAAAAATAAAAAGTCTTTAGCAACTTACAATCGTTTAACGAGTGAACCAATTCCTTCATTGAATACAAATCAATGTACTTTATTCACGACACATAAAAATCAATCACTAAAAGCTATGTTGATCCCTTTAGAAGATGGTTATTCACTTAGAATGATTTCTGATGTTAGTTTATTTGATTATTTATTCAACATTTTAGAAAAATTTTTATCAAAAAAAGAAAAAAATAGTGCGCATCTTGAATGGCAAAGTTCAATAGATAAAGGAATTGAATTATATTTAGAAAAAAATAATTTATCTTTGCAAGCACTTAATTCTCAAGGGAAACGTTCTCTTTTACTTGCACTACATCATAAAGGCTTACTTAGATATCAAGACGCTACAAATTATTTAGCTTCTAAATTTAGCGTATCAAGAGCAACCATATATAATTACTTAAACCAAGCCAATCAAATTTATTCTTTACAAGTGCACCAAGTCGATACTTTTACCGATGAGCCTTTCAGTGGTAATCCTGCTGGAGTTGTACTTGAAGCAAATGGTTTAAGTGAAGTCATGATGAAAAAAATTACTCGTGAAATGAATTGCTCTGAAACCTCATTTGTATTTGAAAGTAAAATAGCCGATATTAAATTACGTTATTTTACACCCAGTGGTTGTGAAGTGAAGTTTTGCGGGCATTCTACAGCGGGTGCTTTATATATGTTAGCACACAACAAAATGCTCGCAATGGAAAAACCAGGCTCATATTCAATCACAATAGAAACTAAAGTAGGCATTCTCTCAGCTTACATCATGATAGAACCTAATGATGCTATTACTATTTCTTTTCAAAAACCAACTGTTGATTTAATCAATAGTCATTTTATAAAACAAAATAAACTGATTAATCATCATTTAAAAACAATCCGCGTTGAACAAGGTCACTTCATACAAAGACCTGATTATGTAGACTTAGATATCGCTCAAAATCCAGCTTTAGTCATTGCAAAAGCAAAATACTTTTTTTCAACGGAGATAACATTATGAACTTTGAAAATAAAATTGAACACGGCGTTTTTTTAAATACAATGACTGGGGGCACCTACATGGAACAACTGGCTAGAACAGCTGAATCTCCAGAAGAACAATTAATTTATTATGGATGTGTGCTTTGCGGACCTTGGGAAATAGTCTCAAATATTACTAAGAAGTTCTCATTATGGAAATAATGCAAACTTTTCAATAAAAACGCTTTTTTACTCAATCAAAGCATTTGATACAATAAATCAATATCAATTGATTTAAAATTATTATAAAAAATCTTAATTAACTCCGATTTTCTATTTACTTTCATTTTGTTTTTTATGTTTAATATATACCCTTCTACAGTTCTAGGTGATAAATTTAATTCAGAAGAAATTTCTTTCATTGACTTACCATAAAACAAATTGATCAAACAATTAAATTCCATTTTTGTAATACTGTATTGTTGATCTTTATATCTCATAATAATTTGATTTTCTTTTTTATGATAAGCTTTACACTGGCAGTTAGTTTTCCAGTTAAAATATTTATCATGATAAGATGTAACAAGTGAACTACGTTTAAATGTTTCAGCAAAAGCCTTTAATTTCAATAAGTTATTCATATAAATATTGATTTGCGACTCACTGTCTTCAGAAAAACCAAAGCCAAATACATTAAAATGATCATTTTTTCTTTCAACCAATGAAAGCATATTATTAATTTTAAATTTTTTAGCACTACTGGCCATAGCTGGATAAGCCGTTGATAAAAATACATATTCAGTAGACAGCTCAGTATTTGATTGATATTGCTCATCATCTAAGAAATTTTGAAAATAATAAGATTGCCAACTTGGATTATTACTAAAAGTCAAACAAGCACCATCATCATAAAATTTAGAATAATGAAAATGGGACAAATTTAATGTATCAAATAATGGACGACATAGATGGTCCACATCATTATGGGATAAAAATAATGGATTGAGCTCTGATAACTGAATATTTTGTTTCATTTTTGACCTTAGTTATAAAACCAAAACACGCTGAGATTACTCTTCTCATAAAACAAATACTAGCGTAAAAATCACGGTGATTGTTCATGTTGAGGGCTAGTCGATTCCGGATCGTCAGGAGGAGGGGTGCGTCGAGCATATTTAATTCTGGTTTCGCTGGAAATACTAGCTTTGGAAGTATCAGCAGAAGCACCTGCACTCGAATTATTTTTAAACATGGAATGACCACCGTAAGAGGCTGATCTGCCTTCTAAATCAGAGCTATCTTCTTCTTCCATCTGATCTGCAGGAGGTAAACCCTGATCAGACAAATCCAAACTAGAATAAGCCCTTGGTCGTTTTCTTGCTGCATGAAGTTTATGTAAGCTAGTTGTAGGTGCAGTTGGTCTAAATGGGGAAGGGGGGTGACTTTTGGCAACTGTATCCCAACTTATTTTATGTTCTAATTCGTACTGCGTGATCTTTTCTAATATTACTCTCTTCGTATCAGCAGTGTCTTCAAGATTATCATGGCTATCTATGAAAAAATATAATTGCGTTTTATATGCATCATCACATAATCGTTGAGCTTCTATTAAATCATTTAATATTTTATCTCTTTTATATAATTCCAACAAAACTTTTGCTAATTTTTGTTTTGTTCTAGCGACATCAAGATGACAAGGACTATCACTTTCTGCATTTAAAGCCATGCGTATTTTAAGTGCTGCCTCTAAAGGTTGTCTAGCATCTTGAAAATTACCTAGTTGAACGTAAAACTCACCTAAAGCATGACAAATAGATGATTTTATACGTTTGCTGACCTTGTTTTTATTCAACCGCCCGATTTTTTCCTGTGCTTCTTTCAAAAAATCTAACCCAGCTTCGATTTCCATGTTTCTCTGCTCAGCAGGAATATCGACTTTACATGCATGATATTTTAGAGAATAAGCATGCGTGATCAACGCATCTATAACACGATAATTAGGTTCTTGATCCTTATATTTTTCGATAATTGCTTGTGTAAATGCTAAAATATCTTCATAGGTGTACCGTAGGTTATAACCCAGCTTCATAAATAAATTTGCATTAGTTGCCAAATGAATTTTAGTCATCTCATAAATTTCTTGAAGCTTTGAGCGTAGTGCAGTATTAGCATTAAATATTTTCAAAATAAGCTCATATAATTCAAACGACCTCCTATATTCGCGATATTCCTTTAAATAAATAGTTGCTAATCTATATAATAATTGGATTGCGCAAGAATTAGACAAGACATCATTTTCAAACTGTTTTAAATCATTCGGAAGCTCAACAGCTGTATTATAACTCACTCGAAGACTTGCAAGAGTTACAATACTGTTAAACGAACAATTTTTTATTGTTAATAGGTAATTTTCGATATGAGGTATATAAGCTAATAAATCTTCTGTTACTTTACTATCAGGATTATAAAAATCATAATTAAAAACTTTTCCCAAGAACATAGCCGCATTTAATGCAAAAACCATTAAATCATCGTTTTTTTGAGATAATATTGTCAGACAGTGTTTTCTTACTAAACTATCAATTCGATATAATGTTTCACCTTTTTGATTTTCAGCTTGTTTATCTATGTCAAAAGAAAAACCTTGAAGAAGTCCTGAATCTAATAAACGTTTAATTACCTCTTCAGGCTGATGAATCAATAAATATTTTGAAAATTCCATTAAAAAAGAACGAGAAAAAGCTCTTACATTAAAAAATATTATTTTTTCAAAAAATTTAACTTCATTATCTCGACATAATGATAAGTTGTTATCTATTAACAAATTTGATATATTTTGAGAACTTGGACTAACTCTGTGCGAATAGAGGTTAATATTGCCATTGTGCATTTTTGAAATAAATATAATGGCCATTCTTAAATTAAAAACGTTATATTGAAGCATTTCAGCCAATTTTTTTATAACAAATTCATCATTAAGAGGTAATTTATTTTTTATAAAATCAAATGCTTCATCTGCGTCTAGAGAAGCTGACATTGGCTTTGAGAGATACCACCCTGCACGATAAGGATCATCACCAAAAGTATATTCAATTTTCTTTCTTGAAATTACAACAAAATGTTTTCTTCCTCTAGGTATTTCAAATTTAGAAATAAATTTGAGAATTTCATCTTCTAATCCTTTATCATCTATTGAATCAAAAGCCAACAAAAAATTAGTGCTGTTCTTCAAATACTGAACAACCGCGGCTTGTATACTGTCGATACTCTGTCCATCAACTTCTATACCTAACTCTTTCGCAAACATCTTCATAGAAAAACTAAAATCTTCACTAAAATCGAACCACCACATTAAATCATAGAATGCTTGATGCTCTTTTCCAAATTCACTAACCAAGGTTGTTTTATCACTACTATTTCCTCCAAAAATATTGATAACTCTAAATGAATTAGTGAATACTTTTTTCTTTCGAACCTCAACCAACTTGCCACGTAAATTTTCCCTACTTGATTTCCAAACAGGCGCTACATCTGTATAAACAGGCCATTTAACACAAGGTTTCTTCATAATACCTTCATATACCTTAAGCCATATTTGTGAAATTAATTCTTCTTGCCAGGGAAGAATTTTACTTATTTTTCCGACAAGCTCCGCTTTACGATCCAATAAAGTAAAAGCAGCCAATATCATGCCAGCCTGTACTGCGCGTATATATTCACCTACAATCGCTTTATAATGAAAATTAATTGCATTACCATGTGCGAGCAAATAAATTGTAGAATCAGGTGAAAATGAACAACGCGTATATGAATCTAATTTAATTTGTTGCTTATCTGTCATACCATGTAAATCAAATTCATCATCAGCTGAAGTACAAGAAGCAATAAAAACCTCATTCTTCTTTATTCTTTTAAGTTCTTGTAATGTAAATGAGCGATTACCAGTCGCACAAAATATCATTGATGCCTTGTTTAGTATTTTTTCTTTATCACTTACTTCATAGCCCTCAGATTTTGCTTCCATCATTTTTACAGGGTCATTATCATGGATAATAACGCTAATTCCTTTTTGTCTTAAATGAGTAGCAATACTTCTACCAACTCGACCAAAACCTATGACGAATGTTTTACCAACATTCTCTAAAATTATATTAAAGCTATCCCTTAGCATTGATTCTGCAGCATGAACGATTGATTTTCCTACATTATAATCTTCCGTACCCTTTAAAGAACATCTAGCCACAGAAATGACTGGCTTTCTGAAATCATGAATTCGACCTATATATTTTTCTTCACCATTTGCAGTATCTTCAACTATACCGATTAATCGCTCACACTGGTTGAGTTCGGAAAGACGGTGAGCAAAATACCCTCCTATATCAAAAATAATCACTGATTCATCTGGACGGCCTGTTTCATCAATAAGATTTTTTGCTATACCTGCTTCTTTCCTTAATTTTTTCTTATAGGTTGGATCTGTTATAACCATATTTTTAAATTGATTTTCAATTTTCTCAACCGTATGCGGGTCACGATTTGAACTTTTAAGAATTATTTTGGCTACTTTTGCATTAGGAATCGTATTAAGTGCAACTACAAAATCATAAGACGTGGGTAAAGCATGAATCACAACAATAAAAACAATTTTTTGATCATACTCAGGTTTAAACTTAGCAATAATTTCTTGGAAAAATCGTTGACGATTTGCTTTTACAGAGGCCAACTCTTCGCCAAATTTAAGTTCGCCTGATGTTTGTCTAAGGGAAGAAGTCGTTAAAAACATATTTGCCTTATATATTTGTTATCACTATTGAATTACAGAATCATATATAGCATGGTCTTTATTTTTATGAAACCCCCAATAACGATCGCCGTAGGACCAATGCCAATACTCAGTAGGATAATTGACAAAACCAACATTTTTTAAAACCTCACTCATGATCACTCTATTCTTTTGCGCTTCTTTTGATATAATTTTTGAATTTGTTAATGAAAGTGAGGCATCCAAATCTTTCATCCAGTCTTTAGGGTGGATCCCCATATCAAATGGCTTACCCTGATCGTCAATTAAATAAACATCAACTGCTCCTCCCGTTGAATGAGGAGGAATATTTTTAGAACCATCTTCATTGATCACGGGTGAAACTAATTTTATTGCTTCCGCAAAAAGCTCACTTTGATTCCAGTCAGGATGTTGACTTTTAACACTATGATACCGATTATCAAATAACATTTTTTGTAGTTTAATGCTTCTATAACCTTCGTATAAACAAAAATGCATGCCTTTAGGTAACAGTGCCTGCGCCTGTTTTAATTTTTCATAAACAGACTTTCTTAATTTTGTATAATCAGTATTATTCAGAATTTCAGGTGATGGGCCAAAAACAATTTCATCTTGATCACGCAGCTCTATCATCGGTTCATGATTCTCAATCACAGGCACAGCTAAAATCCTAGGATCAGCAATTAAAATAATATGCTCACTTGCATGAACGTTCAACATATAACCTCCTAAAAAATAAATAAAAATGCATTTCAATATCGATAAAAAATATTTTTTATTCATTTAGCTAACCAATTGAAGGTATCCCATGTCTTTAAGATGATGGATAATATCATTTACTGCTTCTTCTACAGCCATTTTATTTGTATCAATCACTATTTCAGGTGCTAATGGTTGTTCATAAGGATCATCGATTCCAGTAAAACTTTTTAAGATACCTGCGCGTGCTTGTTTATACAAACCTTTAGAATCGCGTTGTTCACAGACTTCCAATGGTGTTGATACATACACTTCAATAAAACCTCCAAATTCAGAAACCATCTCACGAACATTTGTTCGAATAGATTGGTAAGGAGATATGGCAGCTGAGATAGCTATACCGCGATGTTTAGTTATTTCACTTGCTACATAACCTATACGCATGATATTTAAATCACGATGCTCTTTTGAAAACGATAATTCACTTGAGAGATTTTTTCGAATAACATCACCATCCAACAAGGTAATGGAGCGACTCGTCATCTCCATTAATT
>JBFWPS010000053.1:0-10264 GCA_050249855.1 Gammaproteobacteria bacterium | reverse complement strand
GTTAGACATCATAAAGCCGAGGTAGATAGTATTTATCATAAAACTTTGTCAGCTCTTGGCGATTTTGAGATATATGAAGCACTATTTAATATTACACGATTGACGGATTATAACTATAAAGTTGATTTCGCCATGTTGTTTGAAGTTGTTAAACGACATTCTAAAGAATTAGACAAACGATTAATTGAAGCTCATGAGCAAGTTACAATAAATCGAACATATTTGTATTAATACATTTTGTATTTTCTAAAACAGAAATACACATTTTGTGGTAGAAAAAAAATTATTGAAAATAAAGTTGATTCTTGAATTATTTCTGTTAGATTAACACTCGAATGTCGCATTCCTGATAATAAAAAAAATAAAATGTTATGCGACATTCTTAAAAACTTAAATACAAGATGCTAATAATATACATGGATGTACTATCTCAAATGATTTCCCCAGTGTTTTCGCTCTTTGCAAAAGCTGTAATTGGCATCCAATGTTGCTTGTAACCACAATATCTGGTGTTATTTCCAAAATTTCATTGATTAATTCATCTGCTAGTTTATCTGCATTACTTTCATGTTGTATCATATTTGTTCCTGCGGCACCGCAACAATAAGATGTTTTTAAAATAGTGATTTCACACTCAGGAATATTTTTTAATAATTCAATAACCCCACTATCTTGTTGTAAAACATTTTTCAAAGTACAAGGGATATGAATAGCAATTTTTTTTGTTAATGGTTTAAATAGCGGGTGCTTTTTTTGTTTAGCAAGAAATGCTAATGGATCCATTATCGTTGGAAAATTTTTTTTATGAGCTGTTTGTTGTAAAGATGCGCCACAACCACTTGCTATAGTGATAATCGTCTCTAAATGATTAAATGCTAAGTTATTTTGTTTAAATAATAATAAACTTTCACTTTCAAAGCCTGCGTGTTTATGTAAAGCGCCACAACAAACTTGGTTTTTAGGAAGATGAACATCATATCCGTAATGATTTAATAATTTTATCGTGGCCAATAATGTTTTTGTGTCTAGTAGTTGAGTGATACAACCCGTTAATAACCCCACAGAACCTATACAGTTATTTGATGGGTATATGCCTTTTAGCGTATGTAACGATATCGAATTGGTAAGGTAAGAGTCTATACGTGCTAATTTAAATAATTTTAACAGTTTAATTTTTCTAAATAAGGTTTGTAATTTAGAAATTTGGTAAAAATATAATAAATAGCAGAAAAGTTTGTATAAGATTGGATAGAGCGTAGATTTAGCTAAACGAAGTATCATTTTAACTGAATAGGGTATTGGCGTTGCATCACCTTGCATAGTGAGCAATGTTCTACCGGCTGTTAGAATGTCATTATATTGTACCTCTGAAGGACAAACAGCTTCACAACTATTGCAACTTAAGCAATGATCTAAGTAGGTGCGCATTTTATCAGATGCTTGAATAGAATTATTTGCATAAGCATTAAAAAGAGCGATGCGTCCTCTTGGTGATTCACACTCAATCGCGCTGATATGATAAGTAGGGCAATGAGGGATACATAGACCACAGCGAACGCATTGATCTGATTTTTCTTGAATGGTTTTAACTAATGATTGTTTTATATTAAGCTCATCCATTACAACTTCATTTGCCAGTATAGTTTGGAACGTAGGGTTTCATAATAATCATAATTTTTAGGGTGTAATAGATTTAAAGGCTTTTGATATTTATTGATAATGAGTTTATCACCAGGGCCAATAGCTACACGCTTCTGTCCATCGCAACTAATCCTAGGAGAGGTTTCACTGCCTTTAGGTATGATAATATTAATTTGATGATTCGCATGCACCACGATGGGTCTACTGCTTAATGTTTGGGGTAACATAGGAACAAGTACAACCGCATCTAGGTTAGGATGCAAAATAGGACCGCCTGCTGAAAGTGCATAAGCAGTTGAACCAGTAGGTGTTGAGATAATCAAACCATCAGCACGCTGGCCACAAACTATTTTTTCATCAATTTCGATTTCAAATTCAATCAAATGAGCGAAATCACCAGGCATTAAAACCACATCGTTGAGTGCTAATGCATGATAGGTTATTTTACCTTGGTGTTGTATTTCTGCCTTTAATAAAAAACGTTGCTCTGTAAAATACTGACCAGCAAGCACCTCATCTACTTGTTCAGTTAAGCTTGCAGGATTAATATCTGTTAAAAATCCTACGCGACCTCTATTAACCCCTAAAACGGGGGTCCCAGTGTCAGCAACAATATGAGCAGCATTTAAAATACTACCATCTCCGCCAACAACGATGACTAAATCGCATTGTTTTGCAAATTCAGTTTTAGAATAAATAGGTAAATCATTTTGATTGAGAAATTCAGCAGTTTCTTTTTCTAAGACAAGTTTGTGTTTCCTTTCTAAATGTTTAATTAATTGAGTTAGAGTCTTATTACTTTCTGAAGAGCGTTGTCTTCCCATTAGTCCAATTGTTTTAAATGCTGTCATAGTTATATCCAATAGGCTGTAGTAGTCATCATTTTAGAACAAATACGCATGATTGATTGAATAGCTTTGGGTAATTCATTGCTCCCGTTTTCAATCGCTTTAGTCGCATGCCTTTCTTCATCAATTTTCATTTGATCTAGTATACGTTTTGTTTTTATATCAGTTTTGGGTATCTGAGCCAAGTGACTATCAAGGTGCTCAACAACTTGCCGTTCTGTTTCAGCTAGAAATCCCATACTGTAGCGATCGCTTATAACGGCAGCAAGCATACCGATAGAAAAAGATAAAATATACCAAGCAGGATTTAGAAAACTGGTACGTCCTCCGAGTTCTTTTAGGCGTTCCTCACACCACACTAAGTGGTCGACTTCTTCTTCTGCGGCTTGTAATAAACTATTTTGAATAACGGGTGAGCGTGATAGAAACGCTTGGCCTTGATAGAGCGCTTGTGCGCAGACTTCACCAACATGATCAATACGAATTAATGCTTGAACTTTTTTTGATTCCTCAGCACTTAGCTCCGCTTCAGAGATTGAATGGGCAGGGTTTAAACGTTTGGCTGTATGTTGTTTAAGTAATGTTTTAAGGCTGTTATCAAAGCTTACAATACAGCGGTCCATAAAATTGAGCATAGAAATTGCCTTATAGTTTAATCGAGTAGGACTGACGCTGTCATTGCTTCGCTACGATCGCTTGTGACAGCTTTGTTGGTCTAATCATGCAGCATTATAACACATTCAATGAATAAAACTATTTTATTTGTTAATTTATTGAGCTGTTTTTTTGCGGTTCATTTGCGTATTCGTTAGTGTTTTTAAAGATTAAACTTGCAACTAAACCTAATTCATACAATAGCCAGATAGGTATTGCTAATGCGATTTGTGAGAAAAAGTCAGGTGGTCCAATAAACATTGCTACAACAAAAGAGATGAGAATCACATAACGACGTAAAGTTTTAATTTGTATATAGGTGAATAATTTATATTGAATTAATAAAAAAATTACGATGGGAATTTGAAAGCATAAGCCAAAAGAAAAAAGTAACTTTAAAATGAAGCTCAAATAAGTTTTAATATCAGGCATAAAAAGAATATCTGATGTGGAAATAGTAAGAAAAAAATGAATTAGAAACGGAACTACAATGAAATAACTAAATGTTATTCCTAAGTAAAAAAGTATGATGCTTATTATTAAAGTTGGCCAAATTATTTTTTTTTCAGAATGGCGTAGAGCGGGTGCTATAAAAGACCATAGATGATATAAAAATATAGGCATTGTAATCATTAATCCTGTAATTAAAGCCAGTTGTAACGGGACAAATACAGGTGATGAAATAGAGGTTGCAATCATTTTGCTTTGATTAGGTAGATGAACAAGTAGGGGTTGTGCAATATAGTGAAATAGCCCGTTTGAATAATAAAATAAAGGAATAGTAACAATAATCAGAAATAAAACGCTATAAATGAGGCGTTTACGCAGTTCAGCAAGATGATCAACCCATTTAATTTCATTTATCATAGTATATCTTTCACATTTGAATTTTCGGCTTTTTCAGCGCGAGCAATGTTACTATGATATTCTATATGTTTGAGTGCATCATTCAGTTTATTATTTAAAGCATGTTGCGTTTTTTTTAGTTTGCCAACAAACGAACCAAGCTTTTGGGCCGTTACAATCAACTGTTTCGGCGTTAAAATAAAGAACGCAATCAAGATGATGAGTAAGAATGACATAATTATCCTTTCAGTCTTCTTTGTCTGACGGCTTCAAATAAGAAAATACCAGTCGCAACAGAAACATTTAAGCTACTAACACTCCCTGACATAGGAATATACAATAATTCGTCGCATAATTCAGCAGTTAGTCGTCGTAAACCCGTTCCTTCAGCGCCCATAATTATTGCAGTGGGTGCAGTTAAATCTGCATGATAGATAGAGGTTTTAGCCTTATCCGATGTTCCATATAGCCAAACATGCTGTTCTTTTAGATATTTTAAAGTTCTAGCAAGATTTTTGACTTGTATAAAGGGTATATGTTCTGCTGCACCTGAGGCAACTTTTCTTACTGTGGGCGTTAAAGCAACAGCATTATCTTTTGGGGTAATTACAGCATTAACACCTGCTGCATCAGCACTTCTTAAGCAAGCACCTAAATTATGTGGATCTTGAACACAATCTAAAATGAGTAATAATGCTGGATTTTTTAGATTATTTAATAGAATTTTTAAGTCATTTTCAGTTTTTGTGGGTTGAGATTGAATTTTTGCAACTACACCTTGATGCTGTGCATCCTGCACTAATTGATCCAATTCTGCTGCAGAGCAAAAATGATAGACAACGTGATATTGTTTTGCTAATTGAATAATTGTGGCAAGACGACGATCTGAGCGGCCATCTAATAAATATAATTCAATAATATTTTTATGGTTTTTTTCTAATGTAGCTTGAATTGAGTGGATACCAAAAATGTAGTCATATAACATAAAAAACCATTTTATTAAAAAGCTTAACCAATTAATTGTGTGACATTAGAAAACGCATCTGTCCAAAGTGTAGTTTGATAACTCGGTGGTGGTAATCCCCATCCCCCAGATTTTGCTAACTCATCCAAATCATCTTCGTGTCGTGCAACAACATACCAAATCGAAGTATAATGAAATTTTTTGGAAATGGCGAATTCATGTATATTTAAAATTCCATAAAGATTTAGGCTGTTTGTAATTGCGCTAAGAACAGGAATCAAATTCATACTGTGATTTGAAAGATTAAATGCGATTAAGCCATGCTCATTTATTTTATTTAGATATAAGGCAACCGCATTACGTGTAATTAAATGAGTAGGGATGGTGTTTGAGTTATACGCATCTAAAACAATTAAATCAAAAGAATTATCAACGGTTTTACTAATCGAAGAGCGAGCATCACCTAAAATAATTTCATCAGGGGGACAATTGCTAAGATAAGTAAAATATCTTTTATCTTTAGCAACTTTAATTATTTGGGGGTTATTTTCATAAAATGTCAAATAATCATTCGCGTTTGCTAAACAGGCAGCACCGCCAGCGCCTAACCCTGCTATTCCTATATGAAGATTTATTTTCGTTTCATGTAAAATATTTATTATTTTTTGTAAGGGCGTGAAATAAGTTACGACCATGCTACCATATAATTTACTAAAGGTTTCAAGACTTACTAGTTGTTCTTTTGGGTCGGAAGAACAAAGTGACATATGTGACGACGAAGTAAATATAGGTTGTTCCTCAAGATATTGAACACCTAAAATAGTATTTGCCTGCATCATTACATGTGCTTGACTGGAAAGGTCATTTATAATTCTTGTTGTGCCAAAGAAATTACGGGATAAATAAATGGTATTTTTTGATGTAGGCTCTAGATAAAACATGGATGCTATTAAGATAGCAGCTATTCCTAAACCAAAGCGCACGGTTCTTTCCAAAAATGAAAAGATGACTAAAATAAGAGAA
This sequence comes from Gammaproteobacteria bacterium, assembly GCA_050249855.1. GTDB lineage: Bacteria > Pseudomonadota > Gammaproteobacteria > JBGSLN01 > JBGSLN01 > JBFWPS01. The sequence goes on along the minus strand of JBFWPS010000053.1, from coordinate 4,288 downwards.
ACGATTAATAAAATGGTGCTTATAGTGACAGTGCCATTATTAAACGTTTGTGCATATGTTCCAAAGAGGAATATGATTAAAAAAATTCCAACAGGCCATAAAATATCGTACAACTTTTCTTTGTTAGCTTGATTGGTTTTACGAATGGGTCTCATCATACAAGCTATGGCGAGCGCAATAGGATACTCAGTCAGATGATGAAAGATCTTCGGTGCAATTAAAGCGGTGAATAAGGCACCTAAAAAGCCACCCAAAGACATCCAAAGGTAAAATTCTGCTAAATTATTCAACTGAGGTCTTCTACTCACAAGCTCATTGATACAAACAAGGGAAGAAAAAAAGAAAGTTAATAAATGGATTGATAATACAATCCAAGTATGGTGAATATTGGATTCAAAAGCGTAGATAATCGTAAAAGGAAAGAGCAGAGCAAGCTGCGTAATAATTACATATTTCTGAGGGATAATCTTTCGTTTCGCAAAAGCGATAATGCAAGTTAGTTGAAGCAAACCAAGTGGCAGAAACCAAAACACAGGTAAATTTGCGATTTCAGTTGTGATATAATTGGTAACAGAAAATAATAACGCAACAGGTGCGAACATGAGTAACATCCAATATGTTCGCTGAGACCAGTTAATTTTTATTTTTAAATGAATGGTTTTTTTATTGCTTGTAAATTGTTTTTTATTGAATTTAATATTTATTTGCGAATGTATAACTAAAGCAACGCAACATGCTAATGTAATAAGCATGAAAATATATATGTAAGACCAATAATTAAATTGTTCTAGCCCTGAAAAAAAAGGTTCAAGGATAATAGCAAACGTTAATAGCGAAGCTAATTTACCTATGTTCCATACCGAAAAAAGATAATACGGGTCTTTGGCGAACGGATGAAGTGTATAACCGAACCATCTTTGTAACAATGGCACACTGCCGGATAAAATAATGCTCTGAAAACCGATGGTTATAGTCAGATAATAAAGAATATCATAGTTTGGATTTTGATAGTTATTCAATTGAAATTGGTTAATTGATTCAGGTAAAAGAAATAAGGCAGTAGTAAGCAAAACGAAATGGAGGATGAGTTGTTTAGATAAAGAGAGGAATCGGGTGCTTATAAAAGCATACACGCATCCAAAGAATAAGGCGCCTTCGAAAAATAAAAGGCAATCTAGCCAAATACTAGGACTACCACCTAGTTGTGGTAAAATTATTTTTCCAAAAAAAGGTTTAAGCCAAAAAATTAAAATAGCAGAGATAATTAAACAAGATTTAAAACTAAAGTTCAAATATGATTCTCTTGTTTTAGCACTCATTGAATGTGGTGTTTGAATTGGCATAAATTAACTCAGTGCATAATTTAAATCAGCGATTAAATCATCAACCGACTCTATTCCTACAGATAAACGAACTAAACCATCACTTATTCCGAGTTCTGAACGTGTATTAGGTGGAATAGAAGCATGTGTCATAATAGCAGGATGTTCAATCAAGCTTTCTACTCCTCCTAGACTTTCTGCCAATGAGAATAATGAGCAACGCTCGAGAAATCTTTTTGCGAAAGCTAAATCACCTTTTAAAACAGTTGTTATCATTCCTCCGAATCCACGCATTTGCTGTTTTGCAAGCGCATGTTGTGAATGTGAGGTAAGCCCTGGGTAAATGACTTTTTCGATTTTTGGATGTTTCTCTAACCATTGAGCGATAGATATAGCATTTTCACAATGTCTTTGCATACGCAATGCTAAAGTTTTAATGCCTCGTAATACTAAGAAACTATCGAATGGACCAGCAATAGCACCAACAGAATTTTGTAAAAAGGCCATTTTTTCAATCAATTCTTGATTATCATTCACTACAACGATACCTCCTACTACATCAGAGTGACCATTTAAATATTTAGTAGCAGAATGCATAACCATATCACAACCTAAATTTAAAGGATTTTGTAAAATTGGAGATGCAAAAGTATTATCAGCAACTGTAATAAGACGATGTTTTTTTGCGATATTTGCTATTTTTTCTAAATCAATAAGCTTTAACATTGGGTTACTAGGTGTTTCAACCCAGACAAGACGTGTTTCTGGTCTAATATGTTTTAGAAGCGCATTAGGGTCAGTTAAATCAACGAAAGAAAATTGTAATCCAGCAGATTTAGAACGAACTTTATCAAATAAACGGAAAGTTCCCCCGTATAAGTCATTTGAAGCAATGATATGTGAACCATGTTCTAATAAATCAAGAATGGTTGCAGTGGCCGCCATGCCGGATGCAAATGCGTAACCTGCTTTACCATTTTCTAAGTCTGCTACACATTGTTCATAGGCAAATCGTGTGGGATTACGTGTTCTAGAATATTCATAACCTTGATGAACACCAGGACTTGATTGTACGTAAGTAGAGGTTGCAAAAATCGGTGTCATTACGGCACCAGTAGAAGGTTCAGGTTCTTGACCTGCATGTATGACGCGCGTATTTAAAGAAAGATTGTTTTTTTTCATTATAGTTCTCTTGATAGGCGAGCGAAATTAATGTTTATTTAACTGTTAATTTACCTCGATACATTCCCATTGCACAAGTAAAATCATAATCCCCTGGTTTAGTAATTTTCAAATTAATATCGTATGGTTTTTTGATGGGCAACTCGGCACTAATACCTAGCTGAGGAAATACGACAGTTTGTGCACAGTGACTTGAATCATGGCGAATAAATCGTAATGTAAGATTAGCATTTTGTTGGACTTCAATATGAGCTGGATGGTAAATGCCTCCGTCAACTTTTATTTCGATGAGGTCTTTAGCAATTTGTGCTTTGGTTTCACCTAACCAAAACCACCAAATAATAAAAGCTATTAAGATTAAGCCGATTAAATTAATGATCATGAACATTGGAGATCCTTTCATTGTTATCGAGGGGATTAGAACCAAGAGCGTTATAATCCACCATGATTATTCTGGTGTAGTAATAAGGTTACGAATAATTCCTCTTAAACGATTTGCATTTAAAACAATAGTGACAGATGAAAACGCCATCGCAGCACCAGCAATCATGGGGTTTAGTAATAAATTGATAAAAGGATAAAGTATTCCTGCTGCAATCGGAATACCCATCATGTTATAGATAAAAGCACCAAACAAATTTTGTTTAATGTTTCGCATTGTTGCATTTGAAATAATAATGCTATCAGCAATATTATTCAGCGAACTATTCATTAAAGTAATATCAGCACTTTCCATAGCAATATCTGTACCTGAACCTATAGCATAACCAATATTAGCTTGTGCTAATGCAGGCGCATCATTAATCCCATCGCCTACCATTGCTACAATTTCACCTTTAAGCTGTTGTTTCTTAATGATCTGTAGTTTATCGCCAGGTAGGAGTTCTGAAAAAAATTCTTTAATTTTTACTTCTTTTGCAATTTTAGAGGCAGTGATTTCGTTGTCGCCAGTAATCATAATGGTTTTAATATTCATTTGATGTAAGCGTTCAATCGCTGATATTGATTCAGGTTTTACAGGGTCTGTAATAAAAATTAAACCGATGATTTTTTTGTCACGAACGATATATATTACTGTAGCAGCTTCATCATTTTTTTGGGAAAAATTTTCTAATGGAACATCCATTTTTGTTAATAACTTTTTGTTACCCAGCATGACAGAATGTGACTTGATCGTTCCGATTACACCAAGCCCAGTTAGATTTTGAAAATCAGTAATTTGTAATAAAGTTAAGTGTTGTTCTTTGGCAGCTGTTTTAATCGCCTCAGCGAGCGGATGTTCTGAACCAATTTCTAAACTTGCAGCAATTTGTAATAAGTTATCTTCGCTTTCATCAGAAAGACTTATGATTTTAGTAACAGAAGGTTTACCCTGTGTAATCGTTCCGGTTTTATCGAAAATAACAGTAGTGATTTTTTTTGTTGATTGTAAAGCATCACCATTGCGAATTAATATGCCACGTTCTGCTGCACTACCTACCCCTACCATAATTGAAAGTGGCGTTCCTAAGCCAAGCGCACAAGGACATGCAATAATCAAAACGGTCATTCCTGTGATAAGCATGTATAATACTTGTGGTGAAGGACCTATATCATACCAGATTAATGCCGTAATGATCGCACAAATAATAACGGATGGCACAAAGTACCACGAAATTCTATCTACTAAGCGACTGATAGAGGGTTTTGAATTTTGTGCTTTCTTTACTAACTCAATAATTCGCCATAAAACAGTATCTTTTCCGATTCGTGTTGCTCGGTATAGAAAGGTTCCTGTTTGATTG
>JBFWPS010000052.1:0-10394 GCA_050249855.1 Gammaproteobacteria bacterium | reverse complement strand
CATTAATTACGCGTAGTGAAACAGATGTGTTCGGCGTACTAGAACTAGGCGTAGAAAATTGACAGCTTAGATGGTCTAACGCTGGAAGAATATGATTGCCGTCTATACGGTTATATTCATATTGAGCATTGTAACTAGTAGTTTCAAAATACTCTGCATCCATTTTAACTAAATCAACTCGTCGAATACCAAGTGTATTCATACTATCGCTAATTAATAAACGTTCTAGATATTTCGAGTGATCTCGGCCAGTTAATTGAACACGGATTTTAGATTGATTTGGGTCACTTATTTGTGTAACTAGATCGGTATATTCTGATAGAAACGTATTAGTATATGGATTATTTAATTTAACTTTTAGCTTTTTACCTGTGTGTAACTCTATCTCTCTTAACGCCTCGGTTAAAACCTTCATTAGAGTAAATAAGTCTTCGTATTCCATTGCTATCAGATTCAGCTCAAGTTCTTCTAAACTGTAGTGGTTATTTATTTTTTTAACTAAATCCATTCTAATCCAGTTGATTATATCTTTTAGCATGATATCGCCAGGATTGGGGTGATATTTGAATCTAACATTGATAGTTAATTTTTTATCATTTTGGTTTAAAGTAATCACGAGCATCATCTCCGGTTAGCTTAATGGTTGAGCTATTTTAATACATTATTGGTATAAAATCAATACAGTTTAAGGTTTTTTATAAATATTATTGTAGTGTGGATTAGGTGTGAAGTGCCGTAATCCAGCTTATTTCTTATGCTGTCATTGCGAGTGTAGCGAAGCAATTGTCCAGGCATTATGGCGGGCACACGTGCGCATAGGTGTTGCGTTTAACTTAATCTCATCTGCATTGCACGTTTTGCCCGCCCTACAACTATTTTAATGCAGTGCTGGATTGCCACGCCTTGCAAAAAACGCAAGGCTCGCAATGACAGCATTTTATTTTAGCTATTTATCCATTCTAAATGCTGAAGCATCATATAGCTGTCCCTGACCACCTCGGTGAGGAGGCGTACTTGGTGCGTACATTGAACCACTATGTGGATTGGTAGCATAAAATGGATTCTCAGGTATTTGAGATCCTGTTGCAGGTGCTGCAAAAGTACTAGCAGGTGAAACTGGAGAACCTATTTGAAGTCGCTCTAGCTTTAGCACAATTGTTGGTTGATAGTTTTTAAATGCTTTAAATGCTCTTGTACACAAGGTCTGCATTTGTTTTGTGTTATTTGTATAATTTACCTTATCATTAGGTTCTATATCAGTAGGTAACTCACCTTGTAAATAAGGATTTAATGAAATAGCAAGTTTTATATCACCCTGTTTTTTACAAATTTCATTCAATATATAAGCTACAAATTTATTTGCAATACTATCAGACAAGCTAATTAATTTTTCTTTTAATGCTAACAACACGCTATCTATACGAATATGTGTTTGACGCGTTGTAGAACCAACATCAATTAAGTTGCTCAATTGAGGTATGAAATCATCTAGCGCGGAATTTAATTTAGGATTAGCTTCTGCAAATGCAAGGTATGCTCGCTTTAATGCACCTATGAATAAGATTTTGATTTTTTTCTCATTCATTAGAGTTTCCATTTCAGCAAACTTTGCTAATTCTGATCTCTTTGCTGCTAAAGCAGCTTGAGCTTCTTTCATTTTCCCTTCATACATTTTATATTGTTGTTCGTGTTGTGGTTTATCTTGTAATAATTTAGTTATCATTTGCTTCAAAGCTGCTTCTTTTTGTATTAAGGTTGATTTTTTAGTTTGTAGTTCGCTATATTCAGCTTCTAATCTAGCACAAGTTTCAGTATGTAGTTTTATTACAGATTGTAGGCTAGTTTCTTTTGAAGCAACTTCTGTTTTTAGTGATTCTATTTGAAATCTTATCTCTTCAAGTTTTGCTTCGAACTCTGATTTTTGTTTTTTAATAGCGTCAGTTTCCTCTTCTAAAAATGCAAGCGTTTTATCTTTACCTTCCTTTTCTTTAATTAATTTCTCTTTTTCAGCTTTAAGAACTGAAATCTCACTTTTAAGCTTTAGAATTTCTTCGTTTGCTTTTCTTGATTTTTCTTTAGCAGCTTCTGATGCCTTAGTCGGCGCTTCAAGTAGCTCTTTTATTTTCGCATCTAAGTCTTCTTTTGCTTTAATAATATCGAAAACAGGATTCGCATTTGCTGGAACTACAGTAGTGTTTTTTATACCCATTCGCATTTTTACTAAACTAGGGAATGGAAAATCTAAAATAGCCAGCTCTCTTTGAACAAGTTTTAAAATGTCTGCTGACCATTCACTTTTGTTTTCATCTCCACTTAAACGACAAAGTGTTTTCTCGATAGAAGAAATAAATTTTTCAGCATCTTTTGATTCAACGCCTTGAAGAAAAGCAAGTGCATGTGCGCAGCGTTTAATAACTGATTGATCATCAGCTGATACAGTTGAAGTGTTGAACGCAGCATTTGAAAGTTTTCCATTAAATATGATTAAACCACTTAAAATAGCTTCAGCAATAGAAGTCATGCTACTATTTTGGCTACTTGAAGAAGCGCCGCCAGTTAAAAGACTAATAGCTTCTTGGAGTTTAAGACCGTCCGTCTCGTTTTTTATCGGCAAAAACTGTAAATTATAGTGTTTTTCTAAAATTAAAGCTAAATTTATTAAAGTATCTATGTTTTTTGCAAAATCCATCGCTAATTGATTATATTTCGCAAGTAAAATTGCTTTGATGAAGTTTTTAATAGGTTCTGGTGCAAAGCCAAATTGTTTTACATACTCGTCTGTTTTCAAAACGGGAGAGCTTTCTAACAATTTGCCTATTTCATCGCTTATCGCTCGTTTTAATACTTCAGGAATATCGCCAAACCCTGCTGTTAAGCTATATTTTTGTAGGATAATCATAAATGCAGTATCACCCCAAATATTTGATTCACTTAAATCAAATTCTTTTCGTTTTGTTAAGTAGTCTACAACTTCTTTTTGATCAAAATACGTTGCAAGATGTAGCGCATTATTTCCATTACTTTGATTGATTGAATTGAGTGGAATAAATAGGTGATCTAAATATTGAAGTAAATCTAAGCGTCCATAACGAGCAGCATAATGAACAATACCATAGCCATTTTGGTCTATTAATGTTTTTAGTTGATACTCGCTGTAATTCTTAGTTTCAATATCTTTTTTAATTTCTTCGAAGGTATAGCTTGCATTTGCTATCATCTGAAATAGACGTTCGTTTGGATTATCATCCCATGCAAATGCTTTTTTACGTAACTCATCTAATTTTTCACGTGCTTTCTGAGCGACTTTCTTATAGTATTGTCTAACCTTAAATGCATTATAGTTTTCTCTATACAAAGCATCTTGAATAAAAGATGGTAATTCACCCTGATTCATAGTATTTAATTGTGACATTCTTTCTAAAAGGTGAAAAACTGATTCGTTTACATCAGCAGCATCATTGAAAATAACAATTGAGTCTAGTCGATCTAATGCTGTAATAATTTTAAAAAAATCGGTTGAGTTTTCAAATCTATTAGCTGAGATGATAATGATTGTATTTTTTCTTTTGTCCACTTCTGTGCAAAAGTCAGGTATACTTGAATCAGTATAAAGATCTGCTAATACTTTACATTTGAAATAAATCACTTCAGCAGAAGGTGTGAATGTACTTAAAGCCTGATTTACAACACGCAATGGAACTGAAGAATTATCAAAATCACAGCTTAGTTGATCAACTTTTGGTAGAATATAAGTACCGATAGCAATTTTATTTTCTCTAAATTTTCGGTCATTTGAGTCAAAATATTTTCCATCCATTCCTGTTAAATCAATACGTTGAATACCATAAGTTTCAAGCGCAAATGAAGTAAAATCACGTGCACTATGTTCCCAATGATTTTCACCGTTGAGTGAAACTGAAATGGATGTTTGGTTTGGATTGCTTACTTGGTTAAATAATTTAGTATTTATGTGTAATTCTGAAGTTGAAATAATTTTAAGTTTTTTACTTGTTTTTAATTCTATTTCTCTTACTGCTTCAGCTAATGTTTGAACTAAGCCTATTACTTCTTTCTGAGTGATATTCGTTGTAAGTTTTACATCCAGTTCTTCCAACTGATAATTATGTTGTGTAAGATCAGGAAGTAATGTTTCTTGAATCCATTTAATTGCGTTACTTAATGAGATTTCAGATGCATTAGAGCTACTTGATTGAGTCACAGTAATAGTGAGTTTTTTATCTGTTCGGTTTAAAGTAATCACGAGCGGTATCTCCGGTAGACTAATAATTGCACTATTTTAATGCCTGTATAGATTAAAGTCAATACAAAATAGGATTTTTTTGTACGACTGCCCCCACACCCCAACTCTCTCCCCCTAAAGGAGGAGAGGGAGAAAAGATTGGTGCGCACACCTGCACGAAACGTCATTTGAAAATTTAAACGTATATGCGATGCACCTTTTGCCCACCCTAAAAGCTATTCTCTCCCTCTCCCCCAACTTGTTGGGGGAGAGGATTGGGGTGAGGGGGTGGCAAAACAATTCACTTCAACGAAATTGTATAACCCTTGCCTTAAATGAATATACTGATATAATATAAGCGCTAAAAAGCAAAATTTATACAAAATTTACGCATGGAACTACCTAGCGATTAACTAAGCCAACAAAGTGCTATGCTAAAAAGTATATAAATAAGGTCATATCAAACTAAACCCTTATTTCATAAATGAAACGCTTAGGTAGAAAATAAAATGCAAGGTTAGACAGGTTTATTAGGTTAGAAAACCCGAACAATAAAAAGGGTTAAAAACAAATTTTAGATTTAAGTTAGGAGACAAATGCTCCTAAAAATAGCATAGAATGCTAGTAGATATTGAACACTAAGTAGAATGGATTTAAACGCTTTGTTAGATGGTTATAAGAATGCAATCAATGCAAGGCGAAGTTTTATGCAGACAATGTATTCAATCCGGAACAATCTGGGTTGATCTACTACTTAAAGACAAAGTGGTTTGCAAAAACAATCAGTTAATATTTTAGCGAAATAACGTTCCAAAATATTTTTCCACTCTACAACTGATCTTAAAATCTACTTAAAAGCTAATAAAATCTAAAAAGATTCAATAGCAAACCAACCTACCTAAAAACCTATTCTTGCAAAACATGCGCGATTACCAAAGGGGTATTTACAATGAATCGCATGTTAATTAATGCAGCACAAAAAGAAGAATTAAGAGTTGCGTTGGTCTATGGACCAGAATTATTTGATTTAGATATAGAACGAACAGGTTTTCAACAAAAAAAAGCTAATATCTATAAAGGTCGTATCACACGTATTGAACCAAGTCTTGAAGCAGCTTTTGTCGATTACGGCTCAGAACGCCACGGTTTTTTACCACTAAAAGAAATTGCACACGAATATTTCAATCACCCACCTTCTGATGAGAATCAGCGTATCAGTATTAAAGAAGCAGTCAGCGAAGGTCAAGAAATCATGATTCAAATTGTTAAAGAGGAACGCGGAAGTAAAGGCGCTGCTTTGACAACGTTCATCAGTTTAGCAGGTTGCTATTTAGTTTTAATGCCTAATAACCCACGCGCTGGTGGTATCTCTAGACGCATTGAGGGTGATGAACGGCAAGAAATGCGTGAAACTTTAAATCAGCTTGAAATACCACAAGATATGGGTGTTATATTACGTACAGCTGGTGTAGGTAAAAATACAGAAGATTTACAGTGGGATTTAGAAATTTTACTACATCATTGGGCAGCCATTAGCGAAGCTTCAAAACAACGTAGCGCACCATTCTTAATACATCAAGAAAGTGATGTAGTCACTCGTGCTGTACGTGATTACTTAAGAAAAGATGTAGGTGAAATTTTAGTAGATGAAATTGAAGTATTTGGTAAAACAAGACAATATTTACAAATCGTTCGTCCGGATTTTGTCAATCGAGTTAAATTATATCAAGATAGCATCCCTCTTTTCACTCGCTTTCAAATTGAAAGTCAAATTGAAACAGCTTATCAACGTGAAGTTCGATTACCATCAGGTGGTGTGATTGTTATAGACCATACGGAAGCTTTAATTTCTATTGATATCAACTCTGGAAAAGATACCAAAGGTCTTGATATTGAAGAAACAGCGTTAAACACTAACTTAGAAGCAGCCGATGAAATCGCTCGTCAATTACGTTTGCGCGATATTGGTGGTTTAATTGTCATTGATTTCATCGATATGACCCCTACTCGCAATCAACGCGAGGTAGAAAACCGTTTGCGCGACGCACTAAAAAATGATCGTGCACGTATTCAAATAGGACGTATTTCACGTTTTGGTTTATTAGAAATGTCTCGCCAACGTTTACGTTCTTCTTTAAGTGAAAGTAATCAATTACCCTGCCCACGTTGTAAAGGACACGGAATGATTCGCAGTATTGATTCATTAGCACTTTCAATGATTCGTATCATTGAAGAAAATGCGATGAAACAACCAGAAATGCAAATTCAAATTCAAATGCCAGTTGAAATGGCAACTTATTTGTTAAATGAGAAACGTCAAACCATATTAACGATTGAAAAACGTCATCATGTATCTATCGTTATTATCGCAAATGCTCATATTGAAACGCCTGATTACAAAGTTCATCGTGTTCGCATGGAAGAAGTAATGAGTAAGCAACAACGTAGTTACGAAATGGCAACTGAGCCTGAGAGTGAAGCAAAAGCGAAAATGATGTTAGCTGCTGAATTTGAAATGCCTGCAGTAAAAAACATTGTTCAAAATATTCAACCAACTACACAAAAACCAAAAGAAGGTTTAATCAAGCGTTTATGGGAAAAGTTATTTGGTAGCCCTCCGGTCGCTCCTGCTGCTGCAAAACCTCGTCATCATGATCGTCCTCATCATAAACGTCATCATGATCGTAGAAAATATCATGATGGTGCAAAACGTAAACGTAACTATAATAAATCACGAGGCAGCAAACATGGTCACTATGATCGTAAGCGCCAATATTCCCAAGATTCTGAAAGAAATTTTTCAGATAAATCAACCTCAGTGGAAAATTCTTCTAGTAAAGAACAGGATGAAACAATAAGTTGAGAACTAGTTATGCGTTCAGTTTATAAAAAGTTGAGCTCAGTTAAATTACTCATTTGTGATGTGGATGGTGTTTTTACAAATTCACATCTCTATATGGGTAATGACCTTGATGAAATTAAAGCTTTTCATATTCATGATGGTTTGGGTATTAAACGTTTACTTGCAAATCAAATTGAAGTAGCCGTCATTACTGCTCGCGTTTCTCAAGCTGTTGCAAAACGTATGTCTACACTTGGAATAAAACATCTACACCAAGGCCAACAAAATAAATTACCTGCTTATGAACATTTGCTCATGCAGCTACAACTTCAAGATGAAGAAATAGCTTATATAGGGGATGATTTACCCGATCTACCACTCATACAACGTGCTGGTTTTGGCGTTGCTGTTGCAAATGCCGTAGCTGAAGTAAAACAATCGGCTGATTGGGTAACACAATTGCCAGGTGGTCAAGGCGCTATTCGTGAGCTAGCTGAATTAATATTATCAGCTAAGGAAGTTCTGCAACGTGCCTAAGAAAAAATTAATTATCATAGGCCTTTTGTGCTGCTTTATTATTATTTTATGGATTTTCATAAAACAACATCATCGTTTGGTACATAATATTGAGCATTTCCACCCTTCTGCTTTTGCAAAACAAATTATGGTAACGCGTTATGACAACGATGGCAATTTAGCAACAAAATTAACAACACCTAAAGTATTGTATTTCGCGAATGAAACGGTTTTGTTTCTAAAACCTAAACTTTTAATTTATCAAGAAAACCAAAATCCTTGGATTGTTACGGCCCACAATGGCAAAACAAAAAAAAGTTTTAACCGAGTCACGCTATCAGGTGATGTTTCTATTGCTCAAAAAAGTGGGAAAAATAATCCAGAAACACATATTCAATCATCTTATTTATCGATTTCACCTAAAGAAAAAATAGCAGAAACAAATGTTTTTATTGATTTAAATCAGCGCGATCAACATGCTAATAAATTGAATATTAATGCGATTGGTATGCAAGCAAATCAAAAATCAGGCACAGTAAATTTACTTTCTGATGTAAATGGTTACTTCATTCCTCATGATTCAGACCAAGGTGGTACAGTTACCTTTAGTGTGGATCGTTTGAAATATAATAAAAATACAGGTATAGGCGTTTATACGGGTCATGCAAAAGTAAAACAAGATCAAAATAAGTTAATGGCAGAACAAATTATTTCTTATAATGATCAAAGCTTTCATATCGTTAAAGTATTAGCTTTTGGTAACCCTGCTTATTTTGAGACTATGCCTAAAAACGGACAAGGCCTGGTTTATGGAACTGCTGATGCAATAGAATATCTACCTAAAGAGCAGATTGCCATACTACGTGGTCACGCCAATGTTAAACAAGGAAGAAATAGTGTAAATAGCCCTTTAATCATTTATAATATTCAAAATGGTGAGGTTAAAACCATGACCAATGCTAAGAATGAACGTACAACGATTATATTTGAACCTAATCAGTAAAACTTATGGCAACACTATCAGCACGTGAACTTGCAAAAAAATACAAAGCTAGACAAGTTGTAAAGTCTGTCTCTTTGAATATACATTCTGGTGAAATTGTAGGTTTACTTGGCCCTAACGGCGCTGGTAAAACCACTTGTTTTTATATAATTGTGGGACTTATTCAACCAGAAAATGGTTCTGTACTTTTAGATGATCGCGATATTACAAACTTGCCCATGCATATGCGGGCGCATCTAGGTATTGGCTATTTACCACAAGAAGCCTCCGTATTCCGTAAACTCAGCGTTTCTGATAATATTTTATCCATTTTAGAATTACGTCAAGATTTAAATCGTGAACAACAATTAGAACAACTAGAAGCTTTATTACATGAGTTTCATATTGTACATATTCGAGATACATTAGGTTTTAGCTTGTCTGGTGGCGAGCGTCGTCGTGTAGAAATAGCCAGAGCTTTGGCCATAGAGCCTACTTTTATACTGTTAGATGAGCCTTTTGCGGGTATTGATCCTATATCAGTCATCGATATTAAACGAATTATCACACATTTAAGTAAAAGAGGTATTGGTGTACTGATTACAGACCATAATGTGAGAGAAACATTGGATATTTGTGAGCGAGCCTATATTGTCAATGATGGTAATATTATAGCCAATGGCCCGCCTAAAGAAATTCTGGCGAATCAACAAGTTAGACAAGTTTATTTAGGTGAGGAGTTTGATCTCTGACCACTAAATAAGGTAAAATGCTACCTACTAAAATAACGCTCTGTTCTTTGCGGGCCGGGGCAATCCAGTACTGAGTTGAAATAGATAGTCAGCTCTGGATTGATTCGCTACGCTCGAAATGACAACGTAAAGGTTTTACGCGATGAGAGCAAATTTATTATTAATTTTAAGGAGTTGATCATGCAAATTACTTACACTGGACATCAATTAGAAGTAACTCCTGCTTTAAAAGAATTTACCTCTGAAAAATTACAACGCATCCTACGACATTTTGATCGCATCATTAGCATCAATATAACATTTCATGTTGAAAAACTTGATAATATCGTTGATGCAACTGTACATATTCCTAGTCACTCAATCCATGCTTCAGCCAAAGCAAATGATATGTATGCAGCGGTTGATGAACTGACTGACAAATTAGATAGACAAGTCAAGAAGTACAAGGAAAAAGAAGAAGCATAAATTACATGACGACTCATAGTCAGCAAGTTACAACACTTCATGGTGTTTTTCTTGAAATTTTAGGATTGGGAATTTTACTCACAGGACCTAGTGGCATCGGTAAAAGTGAGTTAGCACTCGTCTTAATTACACGCGGTCATCGCTTAGTTGCAGATGATGCGGTTGATTTGATCCTTCACAATAATAATCAACTCGTGGGACACTGCCACCCTATTCTTCAAGATTTTCTAGAAGTACGTGGCCTAGGTCCGTTAAATGTGCGAGCAATGTATGGTGATGAAGCGATTAAAGCGAATCAAACATTAAATCTAATCGTAAAAATTGCTGCCTTAAGCGAAGAAGAATTAGTCAACATCGATCGATTACATGGCATGTATACCCTGCAAAATATTTTAGGTGTTTCTATTCCCGAAGTAACTATTCCAGTTACACCAGGAAGAAATTTAGCAATATTGGTTGAAGGTGCTGTTCGAAATGAATTATTGCGAATGGCAAATTATGATGCTAGCAAAGAATTATCACAGCGGCAACATGCTTACATGGAGCAAGCTTGATTATGTGTGTGACTATCTTGATGATTACTCATGACGACGTTGG
>JBFWPS010000051.1:0-10615 GCA_050249855.1 Gammaproteobacteria bacterium | reverse complement strand
CATTCAACAAAATAGAAACCCCTACCCTTCCAGCAAATGCCATTTCACAAAGTGTTACAAATAAACCACCATCTGATCGATCATGATACGCATAGATTAAATTATCTTTCTTTAATGCTTTCATCGCGTCAAAAAAACTTTTTAAGATATTAGGATCGTCTAAATCAGGTACATGATGATCCAATTCATTATAAACTTGCGCTAATGCAGAGCCACCTAAACGTTGTTGTCCTTTGCTTAAATCAATTAAAATTAAATTGGTATCTTTGGAACCTTTTTTTAATTGAGGCGTTAAAGTTTTTTCGATATTTTTTACCGGCGAAAAAGCACTGGCAATTAAAGTTAAGGGTGATACTACTTGTTTGTCTACATGATTGTCTTGCCAACGCATTTGCATAGATAAAGAATCTTTTCCAACTGGGATTGTAATGCCTAATGCAGGACACAATTCCATAGCTACGGTTTCGACTGCATCATATAAATTTGCATCTTCACCAGGAAAACCACAGGCAGCCATCCAATTAGCAGATATAATGACATCAGAAAGCATTTGAATGTCAGCTGGGATTATATTCATAATAGATTCAGCAATCGCCATACGTGCAGATGCTTTTGCATTTAATAGTGCAAGGGGTGCGCGTTCTCCTACGGCCATCGCTTCACCACTCATTCCATAAAAATCACTAGCGGTCACCGCACAATCTGCAACCGGTACTTGCCATGGGCCTACCATTTGGTCACGCGCGACTAAACCGCCTACACTTCTATCACCAATCGTAATTAAAAATTGTTTACTTGCTACTGCTGGCAAACGTAAAACTCTATCAACTGCCTCTGTTAAATTAATTTGAGATAAATCAAACGCTTGTTTAGCAAACTGATGATGATGAACATCACGAAACATTTTAGGTGGTTTTCCAAATAACAAAGACATGGATAAATTAATAGGGTTATTATCAAAGTCGGCATCACTCACAATTAATTGCTGTTCTTTGGTTGCAGTTCCAACAGCTGCAATTGGACAACGTTCTCTTAGTGCAATTTCTTGTAGTAAAGGCCAGTGGTTTTCTTCGATTGCAAGTACATAACGTTCTTGCGATTCATTGCACCAAATTGCTAAGGGAGACATACCGGGATCATCATTAGGAATCAGTCTTAATTCAATTTTACCACCACAGTCACTACCTTCTAATATTTCAGGTATTGCATTTGACAAGCCACCCGCACCGACATCATGTAAAGATAAAATAGGATTTTTTTCTCCTAAAGCACAACAACGTTCTATGACTTCTTGTGCACGTCTTTGCATTTCTGGATTGGCACGCTGTACTGATGCAAAATCAAGCGCTTCAGTACTAGCGCCTGATAATTGTGAAGAGGCAGCTCCACCACCTAAGCCAATTAACATAGCTGGCCCACCTAAAACAACAACGATTGCATTTTCTGTTAATTCTTTTTTGTGAATATGTTCCGTGCGAATGTTGCCATAGCCACCTGCTATCATAATTGGTTTATGATAACCTCTTACATAATCATCGACCCTATATTCAAATGTTCTAAAATAACCGCATAAATTAGGGCGACCAAATTCATTATTAAATGAAGCACTACCAATGGGTGCTTCTAGCATAATGGTTAATGGTGATGCGACATGTGCGGGTAATCCATAATATTTTTCCCAAGGTTGTATGTAATCAGGAATATGTAAATTTGAAACGGAATAGCCAACTAATCCAGCTTTAGGTTTAGCACCGATACCCGTTGCACCTTCATCACGAATTTCACCGCCACTACCCGTTGCAGCACCAGGATGAGGTGCAATAGCAGTTGGATGATTATGTGTTTCAACTTTAGCAACTATATGAATTAGCTCGTCATGATATTGGTAAATATGATCTCTGTCAGGAAAAAATCGATGCCCTTCATAACCCGTAATAACGGCTGCATTATCCTTATAAGCGACTAAAATATCATTAGGATTTGTTTGATGAGTGTATTTAATCATGTCAAATAAAGAATGTTCTTTAATCTGATTGTCTATTTTCCAGTTTGCATTAAATATTTTATGACGACAATGTTCTGAA
This sequence comes from Gammaproteobacteria bacterium, assembly GCA_050249855.1. Lineage (GTDB taxonomy): Bacteria > Pseudomonadota > Gammaproteobacteria > JBGSLN01 > JBGSLN01 > JBFWPS01. The sequence goes on along the minus strand of JBFWPS010000051.1, from coordinate 8,531 downwards.
TTAGCTTGTGCAAACATCATGATTTCAGTATCAGTAGGATTTCGATTTAAACTAACAAAGTTTTCATATAAATAATCAATTTCATCATCTAGTAATGCAAGTCCTAATGTTTGATTTGCTAAAACTAAAGCTTCTCGACCCATGTTTAAGATATCAATGTTTTCCAAAGTTTTTATTTCGGGCGTAAAAAATAATGCTTCACCATCAGAAATATTTTGAGAAATTGATTCCGTCATGGGATCGTGTAATTGATTTTGAATGGACTTGATTTGTTCAGAGGTCAAGGTTTCATTTGTTTTAAATTGATAATATTTTGCTTTTTCAATCCTTCGAATTTTTGTTAAATCACATTGATGTAATATGTCAGTCGCTTTTGATGACCAAGGAGAAATAGTTCCAATTCTAGGTAGAACTAAAAATGGATGATTAGAATTTGTTTTTAAATCAACTAATGTTTTAACTTTCAAAATAGATAATAATTTTTTATATTCTGTTTCATTAAGTGCTTGCTGAGTATCGATAAAATAAACAGATGAAAGTGTTATATCTGTGATGCAGGGTGTTATTTGATGTAATTCTTTAAGAAGCTTTGATTTGCGAAATTCAGATAAGTGAATTGGCGTTGTCAGTGTTAACATGTAGAAGTTGCTCCTTAAGGGATTGATGCACAAATCGCTGTTAGCCCCCTTTGTAAAAGGGGGCCGCTTCGTGTTTTATACGAAGCAGGGGGATTTATGAATCACTAAAAATCCCCCGGTTTTGCAAAAGACGCAAAACCACCCCCGTTTTCAAAGGGGGTGAAATCTTTTCTCATTCTTTCAAATATATTTTACTATAGCAAGGTTAACACTAAAACTTGGTCTATAATTAAAGCAATCCTACTCAATCAGAGGAGTAACAATAATGAAAATAAAACTCTCTGCCCTCAGTGCCGCCCTACTGTTATTAATGGCTCTACCCTCTTTCGCAGATACGGCAAAAGGTGAAGAGGCAATCAATAAAGGTGATTATGCTACAGCGGTACAAGAGCTTACTGATCCTGTTTCTAAGGGTGATCCCAAGGCAGAATATTTAATGGCTTCACTTTACTACTATGGTAAAGGAATTGCTAGAGACGAACAAAAAGCGATAGATTTACTTACATCAGCTTCAAAACAAGGTTATACAAAAGCACAGTCATTATTAGGTTTAATTTACTTAGATAAAAATGATTATACGAATGCAGTACCGCTTATTCAAAAGGCAGCTGATGCCAAAGATCCAGATGCTTATAATTCTATGGGAATGCTCTATGAGTTTGGTAAAGGTGGTATGAAACAAGATTACACCCAGGCTTATGATTGGTATCAAAAAGCCGCTGATACTGGCAATGCACAAGGTGAATATAACGTAGGTTATATGTATGAGTCTGGCAAAGGCGTTCCTATGGATTTATCTAAGGCCGCTTCTTGGTACACCAAAGCTGCAAATAAAGGGAATGATAAAGCGCAATTAGAACTAGGCTATCTTTATGATAATGGTAAAGGGGTTAAACAAAGCTATAGCGAAGCTGTGAAATGGTATACCGCTGCAGGTAACCAAGGTAATATCATAGCGCAATACAATATGGCTTTGATGTATTTAAGTGGTGACGGCGTACAAAAAGATGCCGCTAAAGCCCGTGATTGGTTATCAAAAGCGGCTAATCAAGGTGATGCTTTATCACAATTAGAATTGGGTTACTTATATGATTCTGGTCAAGGTGGTGATCAAGATTTTACTCAGGCATTCAATTGGTATATGAAAGCAGCACAACAAGGTGAGCCAGTTGCTGAATATAATGTAGGCGATATGTATTTAGTGGGTGATGGTGTTAATAAAGACTACGGCAAAGCTATTCAATGGATTACTCAGTCTGCTACCGCTGGTTATCCTAAAGCACAGTATGTGCTTGGAACCATGTACCGTGATGGTATTGGTGTCGATAAAGACTTAATACAGTCTTATGCTTGGTTAAGCACGGCAGTCGCAAATGGATTTACAAAAGGTGTTGATGACCGTGACCAAGTTGCTAAATCATTGAATAATGATCAAATGCAAAAAGCCAGTGATCTTGCTAGACAATATTATGAAAAGTATCAGCCACATGAATAATGAGAGTTTGTTTAATAATTGACTGGCCTGGTAGGTCATGTTATGCTCATGAGATGAAAAGATCAGCATCAGTATATGACGTAAGCATGGGTGCTAGCACAGATAGTGCTAGTACTCCCGCATTATTTGTAACAAATACTAAGCTCACATTTGCTACTCAATTAATGGAACTTTTCACTGCGAGTAATTTTGAGCAGCTTCGCAATCTCGTAGCAGGAAATCCTAAAAAAGCTTTATTTGCCGCGATTGAAAAAGATATCAATTTAACTAAATGGATATTAGAAGAATTCAAAGCAGTAGCAAATGAGACTGACAAAGATGGGAATACTTGTTTGCATTTAGCAGTTATAGCGAATAATACACCTCTAGTAACATTTATTTCAGTAAATTATCCAGCGTTAGCATTATATCAAAATACAAAAGGATGGACACCATTACATTTAGCTGTTCTTTCGAGTAATTTTCAACTGTTTATTCAGCTGCTTAGGGAAAATCGAGATTTTGCTCAAAGTGATATAATAAGTAGAGTATTAAATCCTTTTTTATCAGAAAAATTTATATTTACGTTAAAAAGATTTTTTTATGAGAACCCTACTAGTTTTATGGTTATTAAAAATGGATATGTGTCAAAAAAATCTTTTCCATATGATCCTAACTGTTTAAAAATCATCAAACACCTACTAAAGGTTGAACCTAGTGCGAATGATAAAAAAGATACTTATAATAAAACACCTTTGTTGTGGTGTGTTCAGTTTTATAATTATGGCGTATTAAAATGTTATATGGCAAATTGTCCAGAGGCATTAGAGTTAAAAACAAGTAATGAATTCACCCGCAGTATAAGCTAATTCATAAGTCATGACTAAGCCGTCATTGCGAGCATAGCGAAGTATCCAATCTTGCTATTCGTGATAATCAAATATTTTATAACCGTGATTTTTATTTAAAACAGCTTGTTTGGCGAGCGCTAGATCTTCTTCTGCCATTTCTTTGACGAGCGATTCAAAGCTTGTAGTTGGTACCCAGCCTAATTTAATACGTGCTTTATTGGGATCACCTAGTAATGATTCTACTTCGGTAGGTCTATAATAACGAGGATCAACCGCAACAATGCAAACACCTTGTTCGTTGTATGCTTTTTCATGAACGCCCTCGCCTTCCCATTTGATTTTTATATCTAAGGCTTGTGCTGTCAAATCCACAAATTCACGCACAGTATGTTGTTCACCAGTAGCGATTACAAAATCTTCAGGTTTTTCTTGTTGTAGCATAAGCCATTGTGCTTCTACATAATCTCTTGCATGTCCCCAATCACGTTTTGCTTCAAGATTACCTAAATATAAACAATCTTGTAGGCCTACTTTAATTCTTGCTAAAGCACGTGTAATTTTACGCGATACAAAAGTTTCACCTCGCATAGGTGATTCATGATTGAATAAAATGCCATTACATGCAAAGATATTATAAGCTTCTCGATAATTTACTGTGATCCAATAAGCATATAATTTTGCAGCCGCATAAGGTGAGCGTGGGTAAAACGGCGTAGTTTCTTTTTGTGGTGTTTCTTGAACAAGTCCATACAATTCTGAGGTTGAAGCTTGATAAAAACGTGTTTTATGAGTGAGATCTAAAATACGTATGGCTTCTAAAATTCTTAAAGGTCCTATTGCATCAGCATTCGCTGTATATTCTGGTTCTTCAAATGACACCGCTACATGACTTTGTGCAGCAAGATTATAAATTTCATCGGGTTGTACTTGTTGAATAATACGAATTAAACTCGTGGAATCGGTTAAATCACCATAATGCAAAATAAAGTTTCGTTTAGGTTCGTGTGGATCTTGGTAAAGATGATCGATTCTATCTGTGTTGAACAACGAAGTTCGTCGTTTAATTCCGTGTACAATGTAACCTTTTTTCAATAAAAATTCAGCAAGATAAGCCCCGTCTTGGCCTGTGATTCCGGTAATTAGGGCGACTTTTGACATTAGAACTCCTTAATATAAATATTAGCCCCCTCAGCTTTTTTATTGTAGGGTGGATTAGGGCCGAAGGCCCGTAATCCACCATTACGTTTTTGTGGATTAAGGGCCTTCGGCCCTAATACACCCTACAAATGACGGGGTAAAATAAAATTTACGGCCGATCATCCAACTCTTTTTTCGGGGTTGGTAAAAAATCTTTGCGATTCAATCCCATGGTTAAAGCAAGAGAACCTGCAACATAAATGGATGAATAAGTACCAATCAAAATACCAATGATCATCGCTAATGAAAAACTATGAATCATTTCTCCACCTAGAAAGAATAATGAAAATACAGCAATTAAAGTAAGCCCCGAAGTCATGACCGTACGAGATAAAGTTTGATTAATAGAAATATTTAAAATTTCTCTTGGAGAATCTTTTCGAAGTTTACGAAAGTTTTCTCGAACTCTATCAAAAATAACGATGGTGTCATTTAATGAATAACCAATCACGGCTAAGACTCCTGCTAACGCAGGTAGATTAAATTCCACATGGAACCAAGCAAACACACCTAAAATTAAAACTGGATCGTGAATTAATGCTAGAGCAGCACTTACAGCAAAACGATATTCAAAACGGATCGCGATATAAATCATAATAAGAATTAAAGATATAACTAATGCTAGTGCACCATAGGTTGCCAATTCTTTTCCAATTTGAGGACCAACAAAATCAACATTTTGAATATGAGCACCTGGAAGTGCTGTAATAAGTTTTGTAACGATAGTGTCTTGTTTTACTTTCCCTGTATCACGTAAAGTAATCGATACATCTTCGGAGGTTCCATAACTTTGAACGACCGCATCTTCAAAACCAGCGTTCGTTAATTGAGCGCGTAATTTTGTTAAATCAACTGATTCTTGATAGGTTGCTTCAACTTGTAAACCACCCGTGAAATCAAGACCAAAATTCAAACCATAAAGAAACAAACCAACAATGGACCAAACAAAAATGACAGCAGAAAAAACAGCAGCCCATTTGCTGATGCCCATGAAATCAATTTTTGTATTTTGCTTAAAAAATTCCATTACTTACTCACTTTTCCAATTGATAACTTCTTAACTTGGCGCCCACCATAACAAACATTAACGAGTGCACGTGTAAATGTAACGGCAGTGAACATAGAAGTTAATAAACCAATGGTTAATGTCACAGCAAAACCGACAACGGGTCCAGTTCCCACACAAAACAGAACGATTGCCACGATAAGTGTGGTTAAATTTGCATCCACAATGGTTTCAAAAGCACGCTCGAAACCAGCATTGATAGCACTTTGGATAGACATACCACCACGCAATTCTTCTCTAATACGTTCAAATATTAAAACGTTTCCATCAACCGCTGTACCAACGGTTAATACAATAGCGGCAATTCCAGGCAATGTAAGCGTTGCCCCCAGAATTGATAAAATGGCTACGATTAAAATTAAATTGACCAGCAAAGCTATGTCAGCAAACACGCCGAAGAGCGCATAATACAAGATCATAAATACAACGATTAAGGCAAATGCCACGATCACTGATAATGTACCCATACGAATATTTTCTTGACCTAGGCTTGGGCCGACCATGCGTTCTTGAATGATATCCGCAGTAGCAGGCATTGCACCTGCTCTTAGCAATAATGCTAAGTTCTTAGCTTCGAGTGAATCACCTAAACCTGTAATTTGAAAGCTACCACCTCCTAATGCATTTTGAATAGTCGGAGCTACAATTACATGCTCAAAACGTTTGTGTTCAGTTATGAGTTTATCATCAACAATCGTATCAACTGCTTTAGTTTCTACATAGACAATTGCTAACCGGTTGCCAATATTTTCTCTAGTAACTTGATTAAAATACGCTTCTCCCCCATTACCTAAGCTTATTTCAACGACAGGTCTTCCATCTTCACCAAAACTTGAAATGGCATTCGTGATTGAAGTACCGGATAAAACAACTTGTGTATCCAATAAAATTGGACTGCCATCCGTCATGCTATAAAGTTTAGTGCCAGGCGGTGCAATGCCTGTTGAAACAGCAATACTAGGGTCATTTTTACTCACTAAATGAAATTCAACGGTTGCCGTACCACCGATGATTTGTTTAGCTCTGGCAGAATCTTGTAAGCCTGGTAAATCAACCGATATACGATTAGCACCTTGCTGTTGTACAACGGGTTCAGCAATGCCTAGCTCATTAATACGGTTTCTCAAAGTCGTTGTGGTTTGTTCAATGGCATAGGTTTGTACATCATGAATAAAGGCTTCAGTCGGTGTGTAATCTAATTTCAGCGGATTTGTTTGTCGGATTGATTGTAATTCATGAAAGTTACTTTCAATTAAATCTTTAGCTAATTTTGCATTTTGTTCATCTTTAAATGTTAAAGTAATGTGATCATTTTTGTTTTTGTCGATTGATATATAACGAATTTTTTTGAGTCTAAGAGAGTCAGTAATATTTTTTGTGATGCCATCTAAACGCTTTTCAACCACACTATTTACATCTACATCAAATAGAAAATGTATGCCACCACGTAAATCTAAACCTAATTTCATGGGTTTTGCACCTAGTGCGGTAAGCCAAGCAGGTGTAGAAGAAACTAAGTTCAATGCAGCGGTGTAATCAGAGCTAAGTACAGATTTAATCGCTGAGCGTGCTTTAAATTGATCATCCGTCGTTTTGAAACGAACCAGCAAGGTATCATCTTGCATACCTATTGACTTATAAGGTATTTTGGCTGTTTCTAATGCTTCTTTAACTTGTTCTGTTAACATTTCTGTTATTTTCGCGCTGCTTTTATTTCCAGTAATTTGAACCGCAGGTTCATCTACAAAAAGATTGGGCAGCGCGTAAATAATGCCAATTAATAAAACGATAACCAGAGAAATATTTTTCCATAAGGGAAATTTATTAAGCATTTTCCATCGTACCTTTTGGCAAGGTTCCAGCAACAGATGGTTTTTGAACGAGTATATTCACACCGTTAGAAATACTTAATTCAATAAAATCATCGGTGATTTTATGTATTTTTCCTAAAAGACCACCTGAAGTATAGATTTCATCACCCACTGCAAGATTTGAAATTAAGTCGCGATGTTCTTTTGCTCTTTTGCTTTGCGGACGCCATAAAATGAAATAGAAGAATAATGCAAAAATCGCGATAAATAATAAGAATTGGTAGTTTCCACCAGGGCCAGCGGCTGGTGTTGCACCTGCAGCCATGGCTGCTGGAATAATGTCAAATGTCATAGAGGCTCCTTGTTAAGCAAACAAATCGTAGAATTTACCTTGTTCTATCGCAAGACGCAAATTTTGCATTAAATTTTGGTAATAATGTAGGTTGTGTATAGTATTTAGTCTGGATCCGAGTATTTCTTTACATTTATCTAAATGATGTAGATAAGCTCTAGTGTAGTTTTTACAGGTATAACATAGACATTGAGGATCTAGAGATTTTAAATCTGTTTTATATTGGCTATTTCTTATGCGAACCACTCCTTCTGAGGTAAATAAATGGCCATTTCTAGCATTACGAGTGGGCATAACACAGTCAAACATATCAACCCCTCTAGCCACTGCTTGAATGATATCCTCTGGTGTTCCTACACCCATTAGATATCTTGGTTTATCAGATGGCATATTCGGCGTGATTGAGTCTAGTACTTCAATCATTTCGTGTTTAGGTTCTCCAACCGATAAACCACCAATGGCGTAACCATCAAAACCAATTTCACATAAACCTGATAAGGATTGTTCTCTTAATGCAGGAAAAACACCACCTTGTATAATTCCAAATAAAGCTGAAGGATTATTTGTATGGGCTGCTTTGCTTCTAGATGCCCATCGTAGGGATAGTTCCATAGAATCACGTACTTCTTTTTCAGTGGCAGGATACGGAGTGCATTCATCGAAGCACATGACAATATCAGAGCCAAGTTCTCTTTGAACAGACATAGAAATTTCAGGATTTAAAAAGATTTTTTTTCCATCTATGGGTGATTGAAAGGTAACGCCCTCTTCTGTGATTTTTCGCAATTTGCCTAAGCTAAAAACTTGAAAACCACCTGAGTCAGTTAAAATGGGACCATCCCAATGCATAAAATCATGTAAATCACCATGCATACGAATGATTTCAGTGCCAGGCCGTAACATTAAATGGAAAGTGTTGCCTAGGAGAATTTGCGCACCAGTCGCTTTTATTTCTTCTGGTGTCATGGCTTTAACTGTGCCTCTGGTACCAACGGGCATAAATGCAGGTGTTTCAACGATTCCACGTTCGAATTGCATTTGTCCGCGTCTAGCTAGGCCATCTGTTTTGAGTAGTTTAAATTGCATGGATGAAGGATAAATTGGGTTGAGTTAATGGGTCAAGTCTTTTTAGTAGTGTGGAT